>NZ_HF988857.1:0-267 GCF_000435035.1 Porphyromonas sp. CAG:1061
ATGGCACTTTGTGCAACATTCTCTGTAAAGGGGCATTTTTGCTGTTTTACTCGGCGAGCTTTTCACCTAGTATGGGGAGGTGGAGATTGTGGTCGGCTGGTGTATTGGCTCCTTGTGAGATTGGTGTAAAATAGGTATCTTTGGGGATATAAGATAAGTTGTGTAGAGAAGGATGAAAAGAAACCTATTGATATTGGTGCTCTTGGTATGGAGTGTGGGCTTGGTGGCAGAGGAGCCACCTACGAGGCCACTCTCTCCGTATGACCT
>NZ_HF988857.1:285-9632 GCF_000435035.1 Porphyromonas sp. CAG:1061
TGACCAGGCGGTGGTCGCCTATCGTGAGGGCCGTTATGCCGATGTGGAACATTGGTACCATTCTCTTTCACGTAGAGATCAACGCCGTGCGGAGACTCTGAGGCTGGCAACGCTCTCGGCGATCAATGATTACCGGTTGGAGACGGCTCGGGAGCGACTGGAGCAGTATGAAGGGATTCGGCTGAGAGGGGAGGAGGAGCGTGCCAAGCGTGGCGAGGTAGTGGCGCATCTGGAGCTGGTGGAGCGATTGCTTTCCAATAGCCGTGTGGTGGCGACGCTAGATACCCTTGTGGCACCTCGTGCAGAGGTTTGGAAACGTTTGCAACGTGAGACAAGCTATCTAGGGGAGGTGCAAGAGAATACCTATCTTTCGCCCGATGGGAAGAGCCGTTGGCAGGTGGGGAGTGATGCGGATTGTGTGCCCCTCTTTTATATCTATCATCAATTAGGTGATGGGCGTTGGGACGAGGCAAACCCCGAAGTGGTCAGGGTGAATGGGCTTCCTGAGGGGTGCCAAATCAGCTATCCCTTTGTGGGGAGTGACGGCACTACGATTTACTTCTCCTTGGAGGAGGAAAAAGGGGAGGTCCCTCAACATACTTTAGGCGGTAAGGACCTCTATGTGAGTCGGTACAACCGTGCGGAGGGGGTGCTCTTGGTGCCTACGCAACTGATGCTGCCTTTCAATAGTCCGATGGACGACTTCTGCTACATTGTGGATGAGGAGCAGGACCAGGGCTGGATGGTGAGTGGCCGAGAGGCGAGGGGGGATAGCCTCCGTCTGTGGTGCTTTGCCCCTAGTACGTTGGCTCGCTACGAGGGGGAGAATCTCCGTGAAGTGGCGAGGTGGCTGACCCCTGAATTGAAGCCCCGTAAGCGGGGAAATATAGTTGCTAGTCCAGCTCTAAGGAACCGTGAGGAGCCGCTCTTTTGGGTGGGAGACGATGCGATCTATAAGCAGAGGTTGCAAGGGTCTCAGGTACCGGAGGGATTGGTAGCAGAGTACCTGAAGGTGCAGGAGCTTTTGAAGGAGTGTGAGGCCTCTTTGGAGGCGTTAAGACTACAGCTGGGTGGGGGTGGAACCGCGACTCAGTTGAAGGAAGAAGTGCTTTCGCTGGAGAAGGAGAGTGAGGGGTATCGGACTCGGCTTTTTACACTTCGTAATGAGATTATTCGGCTTTGGAGCGGGAAAGGTAGGAGTGAGTGATGGTTGTTAATCTACTTAAGAGCTATAAATTATGATGTTGACGTTCTTGGTCATTTTGGTAGCTGTGGTGACGGCAGCACTGGTGCTAGCGGAGATTTTCTTTATCCCAGGGCTGGGACTTATGGGCATCATAGGTGCAGGAGGATTTATCGCTATGGAGTACTTCTTATTTGCAGAGGGTATGGTGAGTATGGCCATTTTCTATGCACTGCTCTCGGTGGTACTCTTTGTGGTTGGGTTTTACCTGCTGAGTCGCAATAAATTTATCCAAAAGGTGGCTCTTAAGGATTCGGTAGATGAGGTGGCGGTGAAGCTTCCTGAGGGGGTGGAGCGTGGTGCCAAGGGGGTAGCGGAGAGCCGGCTAGCCCTTGTGGGTACTATCCGCCTTGGGGGTGAGACCCTAGTAGAGGCGGAGTCGGAGGAGGGTTTTATCGATGAGGGGGAGCCGATAGTTATATCTGATATTCGGAATAATAAGGTCTTTGTAAAACGAAATAATAAAGAGCAAAAGTTATGAATCCAATTTCTCCAAGTCTGATAGGGATAGTGATAGCTATAGTAATAGCCCTGATCCTTATCGCTCTATTCCTGAGATATTTCCCGATCCTATTGTGGGTATCGACACGTGCCTCGGGAGTGCGTATCTCGCTATTGCAACTCTTCTTAATGCGTATCCGTAATGTGCCACCTCATGTGATCGCTAAGGCGATGGTGGAGGCACACAAGGCGGGACTCGACCTGACGCGTGATGAGCTGGAAGCGCACTACCTCGCTGGTGGCCATGTGGAGCAGGTGGTGCATGCCCTTGTTTCTGCCAATAAGGCCAATATTGACCTCTCCTTTAAGATGGCGGCGGCGATTGACCTTGCTGGTAGAGATGTATTTAATGCAGTGCAAATGTCGGTGAATCCTAAGGTGATTGATACCCCTCCTGTAACCGCTGTGGCAAAGGATGGTATCCAATTGATTGCTAAAGCACGTGTAACGGTGCGTGCTAATATTCAGCGACTGGTGGGAGGAGCTGGTGAGGAGACGATCCTCGCCCGTGTAGGTGAAGGTATTGTAAGCTCTATCGGTTCGAGTGAACGGCATACGGTAGTGCTAGAGAACCCCGACTCTATCAGTAAGCTGGTGCTTCGGAAGGGACTAGATGCCGGTACCGCCTTTGAGATCCTCTCTATTGATATTGCCGATATTGACATTGGTAGAAACATCGGTGCGGTACTGCAGATGGATCAAGCTCAGGCCGATAAGAATATCGCCCAAGCTAAGGCTGAGGAGCGCCGTGCAATGGCGGTAGCTCAGGAGCAGGAGATGCGGGCTTTGGCACAGCAGGCCCGTGCTAAGGTGATTGAGGCTGAGGCGGAGGTACCTCTCGCCATGGCGGAGGCATTCCGTAGTGGTAACCTAGGGATTATGGATTACTACAAGATGAAGAATATCGAGGCGGATACCTCGATGCGTGAAGCAATAGCTGGTCCTACGGGCAATGAGAAGGAGCATAAGCCTATGGGAGCTATTGACGAAGATAAGAAGAAGAATTAATGAACTGGGTGCGGTGAGTTACCCTTGCCAAGCACCCATTAAATAAAGTATTATGAGTAAATTTATTATACCAGAGTCGGAATTGATCATCAATAATGATGGCACTATTTTCCATCTCCATTTGCGTCCTGAGGATATCTCAGATAAGCTAGTAATTTGTGGTGACCCCTCGAGAGTGGATATGATTGCTTCGCACTTTGATAGTGTGGAGGTCAATGTCTCTAGCCGTGAGTTTCACACCATCACTGGTACCTATAAGGGGAAGCGGATCACTGCCCTTTCTCATGGTATTGGAAGTGATAACATCGAGATTGTGCTGAATGAGCTAGATGCACTTGCCAATATTGATTTCAAAACGCGTACTGCCAAGGATGAGCATAAGGAGCTTACGATTGTGCGAGTTGGTACTTCGGGAGGTTTGCAAGACTTTGCCCCTATCGGCTCTTTTGTAGCTGCCAATTATGCGATTGGCTTTGATGGGGTATTGCACTTCTATGCCGATCGGGATAAGGTGTGTGATAAGCCTTTTGAAACGGAACTGATGAAGCAACTGGAGTGGCAGATTGATGGGCTGAAGCCTTATGCTGTCCCAGCGCCAAAGGATATGATTGAGCAGTTTGTGACCCCAGGTGGTGTAGTGCCAGGAGCGACGATTGCTTGTAATGGTTTCTATGCACCACAAGGTCGTCGCCTTCGTGGTCAACTAGCGGATCCTAAGCTCAATGAGAAGATCATCAACTTTGAGCACAATGGGGTGAAGCTGACCAACTTCGAGATGGAGAGCTCGGCATTGGCGGGTTTAGGTGCTGTCCTAGGTCACCGAGTGTTGACGATCTGTACGATTATAGCTGGTCGTAAGAGCGAGACGATGAATACCGAGTACAAGGGCACTATCGAAGGCCTTGTACAGCTAGTGCTTGACCGCATCTAAATCGACTGAAGGTACCATATAATTGAATCCCCGACCATCTTGAAAGATCGGTCGGGGATTCTCCTAAACATCGTCGTAAATGAAGGTGATGCAGAAATATATTGAAAGTGTACTGAAGGGAGTGGGGCAGGTGATGCTTCAGGAGAATAGTTGGACGGGTCTTCTATTCCTAGTGGGGCTGGCTTTTAGCTCTATCTATCTGGCCTCTTTGGCTTTGGTGGCTACAATATTGGCCACGCTCTTTGCTTATTTGGTGAAGTATCCAGAGGAACGTATTGAGCAAGGGCTGTATGGCTACAATGCCACTTTGGTGGGGATTGGCTGTGGACTCTTCATGGAGCCTAGTCTGCTGGCTGCGATCCTATTTGTGGCGCTCTCCATCCTTTCTGCGGTAGTAACTCATTGGGGAATGTGGCAGAAGTATCTGCCAGTGCTAACGGCACCTTTTGTCTTGCTACTGTGGGGATTGATATTGTTTGTCCTCTACGTAGACCCTCCATTGCATCTGCACTCTTTCACCTATCCTACTACCCTTGGTAACACCCCATTGGTGATTTTTGGTGTAGGGCTAGGGCAGGTGATGTTGCAGGCGAACGCTCTGACGGGTTACCTCTTTCTCTTAGGAATACTCGTCAACTCACCTCGTGCGGTGGCTTACCTCGTGGTGGGGAGTCTCCTTACATTCTTGCTTTGCCTTTTCCCATTCGTTGATACGATAGATGCCCACTCGGGGCTCTATCTCTACAATACCATACTAGTGGCGATCGTGGTCTCGGGGAAACCACGTCGCTTGGCACCATGGGCTCTACTTGGAGGCACTATCCTCTCCTTCTTCATCCAGTACCTAGGGCTCTCTATGGGCATATCTACTCTCACCGCCCCCTTTGTGCTGGTGGTGTGGATTCTGAATGGAGTGGAGCACTGGGTTAGAACTCGCTCGTGAAGTGGAAGGTGATATCGGGGAACTCCTCTTTCGCCATATTTAGTAGATAGGCACTATCGGCAAGGTAGACATCGCGTCCCTGCGTGTCCACGGCCATATACTGCATCTTGCGTTTCTTGAACTCCTCTAGCACTTCGGGTTTGTCGCAAGAGAGCCAGCACGCTTTGTAGAGGTTGATTGGCTCCCAACGACAGCTCGCTTGGTACTCGTGGAGAAGGCGGTACTGTATTACTTCGAACTGCAATTGCCCTACAGTACCCACAATACGGCGACCGTTGAAGGCGTTGGTAAACATCTGTGCTACCCCTTCGTCCATCAGCTGAGTCAGTCCCTTTTGGAGCTGCTTCTGCTTCTGTGGGTCGGCATTCTCAATGTACTTAAACATCTCTGGTGAGAAGCTAGGCAGTCCCTTGAAGTGGAGCACCTCGCCCGAGGTGAGAGTATCGCCAATCTTGAAGTTGCCAGTATCGGGAAGACCTACAATATCCCCCGCAAAGGCATCATCAACGATCTCCTTTTTCTGTGCCATAAATGCGGTGGGCGAGCTAAAGCGCATCTGCTTTTTGTGCCTTACGTGGGTGTAGTACTTATTCCGTTCAAATTTACCTGAGCAGACCTTCACAAAGGCGATACAGCTGCGGTGGTTGGGGTCCATATTGGCATGTATCTTAAAGATGAAGCCGGTGAAGGGCTCCTCGTAAGGGTCTACTATCCGCTCTTCTGCCTTGGTAGCTCGTGGAGATGGGGCGATACGCACAAAGGTATCCAGCAACTCTTTCACGCCAAAGTTATTGAGTGCTGAGCCAAAGAAGACTGGTGCAAGGGAGGCCTCTAGATACTCCTCCTCATTGAGTTCTGGGTAGACTCCCTCAATGATCTCCAGGTCGTTCTTCAGTCGCTTTGCCTGTGCTTCGCTCAGGTAGTTGAGCAGTTCGGGTGAATCGAGATCCACCTCCATACGCTCCGAGACATGCGACTTATCGGCTCCCGAGAAGAGTTCTAGCTCCTTGTCATAGATGTTGTATACTCCTTTGAAGCGGTCACCCGAATCGATAGGCCAGGTGAGTGGGGTGGTGGCGATCTGCAACTCTTGCTCCACCTCGTCGAGTAGGTCGAAGGGGTCTTGCGACTCTCGGTCCATCTTATTTACAAAGACAATCACGGGCGTCTTGCGCATACGGCAGACCTCCATCAGTCGCTTAGTCTGTAGCTCCACACCTCTCGCACCATCAATCACGATGATTACCGAGTCCACGGCAGTCAGCGTACGATAGGTATCCTCGGCAAAGTCTTGGTGACCAGGGGTATCTAGGATATTTACCTTGTACCCTTCGTATTCAAAGCCCATCACAGAGGTGGCGACAGAGATGCCTCTCTGCTTCTCAATCTCCATCCAGTCGGAGGTGGCCGACTTGCGTATCTTATTGCTCTTCACCGCCCCTGCTACGTGTATCGCTCCTCCGAAGAGCAGTAGCTTCTCGGTGAGTGTCGTCTTACCAGCGTCGGGGTGTGCAATGACGGCAAAGGTTCTTCTCCTTGATATCTCTTCCTTATTGTATTTCATCAGTTGTTCCTTGAATGTCGTAATTGTAAATCTCCTGTAGTCGCTCTTGCCATGGGCGGATGAGGGTGGGGTAGAAGTGTGCTATCTTCTCAGTTGAGAGGGCACTAAAGTGTGGGCGAAATGCGGGGAGTGCCCAATCTGCTTGGGTACACTTCCCTACGGTTACTAAGGTATCGGGCGGTAGAAGCTCCACAATCTTGCTCGCAAAAGTATGCCTTGAAGCAGGTCCTACGTCCGCAACGTGGTAGATGCCGAAAGGCAATGGCCCTTTCTTTTCACTCGCGATCTCCAAGATAACCGCTGCCAAGGTAAAGACCGAGGTAGGGGTACTCACTTCGTCCGTTACCACCCTAAGCGGTTTACCCGCTTGGGCATTGCTCAGTATGCTCTTGTAGAAGCTCTTGTGTGGCCACTTGGCAGGACCATAAAGCCACGAGGTACGAAGAATATAGGCATTTTGCTTGTGGTAATGTACCGCATACTCGCCGATCAACTTGGTGAGTGCGTACCTATTGGCCGGCATCGGGATATCCTCCTCATTGTAGGGCTCCTTTCGTGGCGTTCGGTCACCCCCAAAGATATGGTCGGTACTGATATGTATCAGCGGTATCGTGCCGAGGGCATTGGCCAGTGCCAAAGGTATTGATGTATTGGCAAGAAGTGCCTCACTGTATTGGCTTTCAGCAGCATCGACATTGGTAAAGGCGATGCAATTGACCACAATGTCCGGTTGGTTCTTTGCCACAAAGTCAGCAATCTCCTCCTCGCTAGAATAGTTGAGCGTCTCCCTTGTCGTGGGGAGTATCTCCAGCTCTGGGTAGTGCTTTCTAGCCACCTCCTGAATGGCCGTGCCCAGAAGCCCCTTAGCTCCTGTGAGCCAAACTCTCTTACTCCTCATCTTCCTCCTCCCCACTAAGTTGTAGGTTGCCCTCCTCTACCTCGCGAAAACGATCGGCGAGCATAGCTAGGAATGTGCTGAATTGTTTGATGGCCTCCGTTGTCGCTTCGGTCACCTCCTCGCCTCTTGCTTTGAGCGTTAGATAACCGTAGATGCCTACAAAGCAGGTCTCCACCTCGCCCATCTGGTCGGTGCCAGTCAGGTCGCGTAGCTGTATGATGCTGGGAAGTGTCTGGAAATAAACCGATGAGTAGAGCGTCTGAGTTGGCTCCCTTAGTAGTTTGCCCGAGAGCTCCTTAAGCGAGTCCATCAAGTCGTTGAGCTGCTGCAAGTGCCCCACCTCGGTAATCCCTTCAGCCTTCATGGCGTCGGCAAGCTCTAGGTACCAGAGTAGCACCTTTTCCATCATCGGCTTCTCTAGTCGGTACCCCTCGTGTACATACTCAGTGATGCGTGTGAGGTCAAAGTCAAGTGCCCTGATGGTATCCTCTATCTGCCACATATAGAGGATGTATTCCGCTACATTTTCCTTCCTTTTCTGTTCTGCTACTATCATAATCTATTAACTTCTTTGTGCCTATAAAATGGAGCTTAGTTATCCCTAAGTGTGATGACGGTAATCCCGGCACCGCCTAAGTCTACTAGCTCATCCTCATAGTGTGCGATCCTAGAATCCTGTCGAAGGTACTCCCTAATCGCCTGTTTTAGTGCTCCCGTTCCGGTGCCGTGCAAGATGCGGATAGGGTTGTACCCAAAGTGATTGGCGTCATCAATAAACTGAACCACTGCCGAAAGGGCTTCATCTACCCGCATTCCTCTACAATCGAGTTGAGGCTTGAAATTGAGCCGTCGTTGGCTCGACTGCTGTTCGATTACTTGAGGCCTCCGTGCAACGAGGTCAGAGGTGGCTCGTTCTGTTGGCTGTAGCTTGCTGGCATCTACCGTCATGGTGAGGTTGCCTAGCCGCACACGTGCTTTCTTACCCTCAATAGCCACCACTTCGCCCACTTCATTGCCATTGCCAAAGGTCACGCGACTTCCCTCCTTGATTGGCTCCCTCTTGGCGGGGGCTGGCGCCCTCTTTTTCTCTGCCTGTCTATTAAGGTGAGACTTCTTCCGCTCTAGCTTTGCCCTCGCCTTTTGGGTTGGCTCCTTTTCTGCCTTTGCTTCTTTGATCTCCCGAATCGTTCGCTCCACAGTTGCATTGGCACTATTGACTATTTCCAGTGCCTCCTGCTCCGCCTTCGCCAGCAGGATCTTCCGTTTTTCCGAGAAGTTGTCTAATCGCTCATCCAGCTTACTCTGCTTCTCTTGTAGCTTTCGCTCTTGCCGCTTTACCTCCTCCCGTTTCCGCTTCCAATAAGCCTTATCCCGAATAATATCCTGTAGGTACTTATCTTGATGCAGATAGTCGCTACCCACCAATTCACTGGCATAATCAATGATCTCGCCAGGTAAACCGATCTTCCTCGCCACCTCTAGTGCAAAGGAGCTTCCCGGCTGACCGATAAATAGCTGATAGAGTGGCTCAATGCGTCCTCTATCAAAAAGCATCGCCCCATTCACCACCCCTTCGTGGAGCTCCGAGTAATCCTTGAGGTTGCCGTAGTGCGTGGTAATCACCCCATAGCAACCCATCTGCCGAAAGCGATCCAAGAGTGCCTCGGCAATCGCACCTCCAATCGTGGGCTCTGTGCCCGAACCAAATTCATCAATCAGTATCAAACTCTCCGAGGTGGCCTCCCGCAATACCCGTTTCATACCCTGTAGATGGCTAGAGTAGGTGCTGAGGTCGTTTTCTAGCGACTGAGCATCGCCGATATCCAGGAATATCTGGTCAAAAAGGGTGCAAGTGCTATGATCCATCATAGGCACTGCCAATCCGCATTGGAGCATATACTGGAGCAGACCGACCGTCTTGAGTGCAATGGATTTACCGCCAGCATTGGGACCAGAGATGATGAGCAGTCGCTGCTCCTTATTCAGTTTCAAAGTAAGCGGAACCAACTCCCTATTGAGTGACTTCAAGTGTCGCTCTAGGAGCGGGTGCCTAGCTACTTGCCACTCCATATCGCCCTCGGTGGAGAGTTGAGGAATTACCGCCTCCATCCCATTGGCGAGTCGTGCCTTAGCCCTATTGAAGTCCAAAATGCCTATCCCTTGGCAATTGCGTTGGAGCATCGGCATATCCCTCCTCACAAAGTTGCTAAACTCCCTAAGTAGTCGCACAATCTCTCTCTGCTCCTCACTTTGCTTCTC
>NZ_HF988857.1:9692-12982 GCF_000435035.1 Porphyromonas sp. CAG:1061
CTCCGGCTCCATATAGAGCGTGCGGCCTGTGGACGACTCCTCATGCACAATGCCACCGATCTCTCGCTTTGCCGAAGGGATAATGGGGAGGAGCAAACGACCATCTCGCATAGCTGGTGTAGCATCTTTCTCCACCCAACCAGCTGCTTTGGCCTCTCTGAGGATGCTCTGCATCGTTTGACCGATAGAGCCTTGTAACTGTCGCAGTTCGCTCCTAATCGCCCTTAGCTCCTTACTCGCTGTATCCTTGATCTCCCCCGCATCATCAATCAGGTTGTGCAGTCTCCGTCTCAGGTCCACCAGATCGTCCAAACCCATGGCTAGCTCAGAGAGGTTAGGGTACTCTTCATTCTCCGCCAACGCCCTCTTCGTCTCCACTACCGCAATGAGTAGCTCCCGAAGCGGACGCAACGACTCCACCTCGAGGTAACTCCCCTCTGGACGAAGAGAGCGGAGGGCATCTCTAAGCGGGCCAAACCTAAAGCTAGGGATGTCCACACCCGAAGCCGTGAATTGGATCATCTCACCGAGCTGTTCCAATCGGCTATGAAGTGCTTTGCCTGCCTGCATAAAGCCCATCTGCTTCGTGAGGAATTGGCTCACCTCGTTATCGCAAAGGGCATAGAGGTCGTGCCGAAGTGTAGTGAACTCCAGCTTCTGCTCTACTATTTCAAATGCTTTATTGACCGCCACTTGACCTCCCTATAGTAAAAATCTAATCACATCGTTGATATTGGCATAGAGTACCAAAAGGATCAATAAAATCATGCCAAATATCTGAAGTCTCGTCTGCCACTTGAGTGAGGGGGCTCGGCCGGTGATCGCCTCGTAGATTAAAAACATAATGTGGCCGCCATCCAATCCAGGGATAGGGAGGATATTCATCACCGCCAATATCACCGAGAGAAAAGCGGTCATCGCCCAAAAGGCGTGCCAATCTATCGTGGAAGGGAATAGGCTTCCTAAGGTGCCAAAGCCACCAAGGCTCTGTGCCCCTTCGGGAGTGGCTACATACTTCAGTTGGTCGGTGTAGTTAGTCAATTGCTTGCCCGCTTCACGCACTCCTACTGGGATCGACTCCAATAGTCCGTACTCTAGTTTTTCGGTCTTGAATAGTTTCGTTGGGGGCGTAAAAGCGATACCAATCCCTTGCTCCTTATCTACGTAGCTACGAATCTCTTTTTGAGCACCTCCGCGTATGATAGAGAGGGAGATGGTATCCCCTCTCAGCTCCTTGATCTTGGGGAGTACCAGGGAAAGCCGATTCATCGCTTCGCCATTGATTGCCATAATCTCATCACCACGCTGAAGCCCTGCTGCAGCCCCCGCACTACTCGGCACAATGGAATCGATGCGAGCCGGTAGATCCATGGCGAAAAAGGGCTCTTTGCTCACCAATACTGCCCTCATAAAGTCCACAGGAATGGCCACCTCTACCCGCTTGCCTTCACGCTCCACGGTGAGGGTCTCCCCATTGGCAATCTCTTGCAGAATGGAGCCCTCAAAGTAGGCGAGCTCTTTGCCATCTACTGCTACCGGGAGGTCGCCATCTTGCAATCCCATTTGATGCCCTACGCTGGAGTACTTCAAGCAGCTATCCACCTCCTTCATCGGTAGCTTCTCCACGCCCCAATGGTAGGCAATGCCACCATAGATGAGCATGGCTAGTAGCACATTAAAGAGTACACCCCCCACCATAACGAGAAACCTTTGCCACACCGGTTTGCTCCTAAATTCCCAAGGCTTTGGCTCACTCTCTAGCCCCTCTAGAGCCAGAGACTCATCCACCATGCCATTGATTTTGCAGTAACCGCCGAGGGGCAACCAGCCCACACCGTATTCTGTCTCGCTTCGCTTCGGACGGAACCGAAAGAGTGCTTTGCCCCCTACGTCGAAGAATAAGAAAAACTTATCCACTCTGATCTTGAAAAGGCGAGCAAAGAGGAAGTGCCCCAACTCATGCACCGTTACCAGTATGGATAGAGCTAATAGTAGCTGTATTACTTTTAGTAGTATCCCCATATTTTTAATCTAAATCCCTTCGTACCACGCTTGTGCAATGGCTCTTGCTTGGCCATCTGCCTCCGCAAGGATTGCTAGGCTAGAGGCATTTCGCTCAGGAGCCACCTCCATGGTATGCTTGATGATGCGTGGAATGTCTGTAAATCGTATCTTCCCTTGCAAAAAGCGCTCTACCGCCACCTCATTGGCTGCATTCATGGTGCAAGGACTAGTGCCTCCCCTTTCAAGAGCCTCGTAAGCAAGTGAGAGGCAAGGGAAGTCGTCTCGGCGTGGTGCCTCCAGAGTGAGGTGGCTCATCTGCTCCACTGTGAGTAGTGGGCGAGCTCCCTCTAGCCTTTGCGGATAAAGCAAGGCGTAGGCAATAGGGTGCCGCATATCGGGGTAGGAGAGCTGTGCTTTGATGCTGCCATCTCGGTAGCCCACCATAGAGTGGATGATACTTTGGCGGTGCACCACTACCTCAATAGCACTAGCAGGTACATTGAATAGGTGGTGTGCCTCAATCATCTCCAGCCCCTT
The DNA here is from genome assembly GCF_000435035.1 of Porphyromonas sp. CAG:1061. Taxonomy (NCBI): domain Bacteria; kingdom Pseudomonadati; phylum Bacteroidota; class Bacteroidia; order Bacteroidales; family Porphyromonadaceae; genus Porphyromonas; species Porphyromonas sp. CAG:1061. Next base: position 12,234 of record NZ_HF988857.1, read on the forward strand.
ATTCATCATAGTGGCGGAGTCAATGGTCACCTTAGGTCCCATATTCCAGTTGGGATGCTTTAGAGCCATCTCGGGGGTCACCTCCCGAAGTGCTTCCTTGGGCAGATCCACAAAGGGGCCACCCGAAGCGGTGAGATAGATTTTCTCCACCGCACTCATCTGCTCCCCTTGCAGGCATTGGTAGATGGCGGAGTGCTCCGAATCTACAGGGAGGATTAGTGACCCATGCTGCCGACAAAGTTGCTTGATCAATTCACCTGCTACCACCAGAGTCTCTTTATTGGCAAGGGCAATGGTACGACCACTCTCTATGGCACTGATGGTGGGCTCTAGCCCGGCAAAACCTACCATAGCGGTCAGCACCATATCGGCATCAATTGATCCTGCTAGCTCTACGATCGCCTCCCTTCCTGCTAGTACCTCAATATCTAGCCCCTTGAGGGCTTTCTTCAGCTCCTTTTCGTGTGCTTTATTGCCAATAGCGACTACTGCGGGGTTGAACTTCTTTGCCTGCTCTACCAAGGCATCCACACTATTATTGGCCACTAGGGCGTGTACCCTTAGTTGGTCAGAATGTTGCTCCACCACTTCAAGGGCCTGCGTGCCAATGGAACCAGTAGAGCCAAGTATCGTTACACTTCTCATATCTTTCTATACAATTTGCCCCAATCTACGAGACAAGGACAAAGTTACCAAATTCTCCCGACCTATCTAGCTCATCGTTTGCTCTAAACAGGGGTTACGCATTA
>NZ_HF988858.1:0-6380 GCF_000435035.1 Porphyromonas sp. CAG:1061
AACTAAGCAATCGGTGAGTTGCAACTAAGCAAATGCTTTGTTGCATCTCAACAAACGCTTACTTATAACTCTGAATATTGTCGGCTATCTGTCCACCCTCAACTACTTTCTATTTGCTTCTTACGCATGATAAAGAGAGATATTATTGCTCTTGTGTAGCAAGAAATTATTAAATTTGTAGCAAACGATTAATGCACATAAATATATTGGCGATGAATAATATACAAAATCACTATCCAATAGCGATCATCGGTGGTGGTATAACTGGTCTTTCGCTTGCTGCAGAGCTTGAAAAAGAGGGCAAGTCCTTTATTCTACTTGAAGCAAAGGATAGGCTTGGGGGGCAGATAAAGACTCTTAGGGAGAATGGGTTTACGTATGAAGTGGGACCAAATACCGGTACCGTCTCTTCTCCCGAGGTGGCAGAGCTATTTGAGTATGCAGCACCTGATGCCCTGCTTGAGGAGGCTTGTGCCAATGCCAATGATCGATGGATTTGGAAGGGGGATCGCTTTCACTCTATCCCCAATGGCCCATGGAGTGGGCTCACCACCCCACTCTACAGCATTAAGGATAAGTTGGGCCTACCCTTTGAACCTTTTAGAAAAAAGGGAACCAACCCCAATGAGACAGTGGGTGAGCTTGCGGAGCGCAGGCTTGGAAAAACGATTGTGGATTACACCATTGACCCCTTTATTGGGGGTATCTATGCGGGCGATCCTTATCAATTGGTGACCCGACTAGCATTGCCAAAGCTCTATAATCTAGAACAAAACTACGGTAGTTTTATCAGAGGGGCCATCAAAAAGGCATCTGAACCTAAGAGCGAGCGAGACCATAAAGCGACAATAAAGATCTTTTCGGCTGTTGGGGGTCTAGAAGAACTAGTCAAGGCCATCGGCAAAAAAATAAGCAGAACTGGTGAGGTGGTTCTCGAAGCCCAGGATATCTGTATCACCCCGACAGGAAATGGTTGGCAAACCACCTTTGTAGATAAGAATGGCGACCAACACACCATTTCATCCACTAAAGTGGTCACCACTGTGAGAGCCGATATACTTCCAAAGTTATTCAGAGAGGAGATTGCTAGCAAGATGACGCGTATCTCCACCCTTCCCTACGCTCCTATCACGGAAGTCTGTGTAGGCTTTAACCATCTGCCCGATATTCCGAGAGCCGCCTTTGGTGCTTTGGTTCCCAGCAAGGAGCAACGAAAGGTGCTGGGGATCCTCTTCCCAAGTTCTTGCTTCAATGATCGAACCCCCTACCCTGATGGAGCCTTATTTACCATCTTTATGGGTGGCCTAAGGAATAAAGGATTAGTGCTAGACACTCCACTTGAGGCGCAGAAGCAGGTGGGACTCAATGAACTTTATGATATGATGAAGATACCTCGGTCTATTACCCCCGACATGGTGCACATTGCTCACTATCCAAAGGCGATCCCTCAGTACGACCTAGCGACAGAAGAGCGACAGAAGGATATGAAGTCCATTGAAAAAGAGTATCCAGGACTGCACATAGCAGGGGGTGTGATTGATGGCATAGGAATGGCCAACCGTATCACCCAAGGCATGAATCTAGCACAACAACTTATTAAGGAGATTGAGTAACTTATGGAGGAGTTGAAAAATAGAGGAGGACTAGTTGAGGTGCTCAATTCGTACGACGAAGGCTACGTGAACCTAGCATACACTCTACTACAGGATAGAGGTTTTTTTGTGAGAATAGAGAATGCACTTACTAATGCCATACCGGGAATGTCGGTGGGGGTATCTCTCATGGTGAGAGAAGAGGATGCAGCTGAAGCCATCAAAGCACTTGTGGCGGCAGATATACTCCCTTCGCAAGAGGGGTCTCTAGAGGATATAACGCAAAGAGATAGCAAAAAGCGATGGCGTAAATTACTGCTTCTACTCGTGGCATTGATCGCAGCCTTAGCTCTTATGGCTATTTGGATCTTTATTGTACAAAAGCAGGGATGATACAAGTATATACTGGCAATGGAAAGGGCAAAAGCACTGCAGCTTTTGGTATGGCTTTAAGGGCATTGGGTGCGGGCAAAAGGGTATATATAGCTCAGTTCGTTAAGGATATGAGATATAGCGAATGCTTTATTGAAGATTACTTTCAAGACCGCCTCAAGATAGAGCAATGGGGTGCTAGCTGTCTCCTCAATCGTGAGGCTACTGATGAAGACTATGCTATGGCGGAGAGAGGGCTTGAGCGGTGTGCTACACTTTTGCGAAACAGAGAGGGGGAGATGTACGACCTCATCATCTTAGACGAGCTCAATATCGCTCTTTACATGAAGCTACTACCACTGGAAAAAGTATTGGATGCTCTTAAGAGTATTGAGGGTGACCGTGAAGTGATCATCACTGGTCGGTATGCACCTAGTGAGCTACTGGCACTTGCAGATCTTGTAACAGATATGCAAGAGGTAAAGCACTACTATCAAAAAGGAGTGCTCAGTCGAAAGGGGTTTGATTGCTAAGGCTAGAGGATTCCTAGGCTGGCAAATAGTCGCTCTTCGTGTGCCATCCAAATTTGCTCTAGCGACTCCGTCTCCAAACCCTTGTCGTGATCATTGACCATTAGAGAGGTACTTTTGGATAGCTCTGAGGTGACAATCTCCATGCGTATATAGCTTTCGGGGTCGTCGTTCCACCTCCATTCTATCAACTTATTAGGTATACGTTTATTGATTGTTGCCACCCTATCATCCCCTTGGTCATCCCAAAATATATGGATGAGATCCTGAGTGATGTCTACCTTAGGTGCAAACCACTCCGATAACCCTCTTGCAGTGGAAATCTGGTTCCAAATGCTATGGGCCGATGCTGTATTAAGAAAGTACTCTTTCTGGAAGCCAACCGACTTACCCTCTAATACTTTATGTGCCATAATATTTACATAAATCATTTTTACTCTTCTTCTGCCCTCAAGATACCAATAATCTCGGTTATTGTAGGTAAATTTGTGGATAATAAATAATTAAGAAATCCATATTGATTGATATAATGAAGACATTAGTCGTTGTAGGACACCCAGACTTAGCAAGCTCCGTGGTAAATAAAGCTTGGGTGGAGGCTCTAAGGCCTTATGAAGGCGAGCAACTAAAGATACACAACCTTGGTGATGTGATAAGGGAGGATGGCACCTTTGATCTTAAAAGCGAACAAAGGTTATTGGAGCAGTACGATCGGATCGTCCTCCAATTTCCACTCTACTGGTATATGCCACCAGCTATCTTAAAGCTATGGATGGATACTGTTTGGGCAGAAGGCTGGGCATGGGGCGATTGCCCACACGCTCTTGAAGGGAAGCTTATTGAGGCTGCCACCTCTTGCGGAGCACCCGAAGTGGCCTTTAGCCAAACTCCTCTAAGTACCTACCTCTCATTCGTACAAGGGTCGGCAGGCTTTGTGAAGGCTCGTGGTGGGGATTACTTTGCCTTTTATGGAGCAGAAGGCGAGGGATCTGCTGAGCGACTAAAAACTAACTGCAAGGAATACATCAAATTTATTTGCGATAAATAATTATGAGAAATCTAAACGTAAAAGACGAGACAAGCACCCTGAAATCTGTAATAGTAGGTCTAGGAACCAATCCTGGCCCTGTGCCCACATTGGATGAGGCGTATGATGCCAAGAGCTATAGCACGCTGATAGCAGGCACCTATCCGACAGATGAAGCGCTGGAGAGGGAAGTTGAGGGTCTAGCGAAAGCCTTGAAAGAGGCTGGTGTGGAGGTACTCAGACCACAAGAGCTACCTGGAGTAAATCAGATATTTGCCCGAGATGTCGCTTTTGTGATTGAGGACAAGATGATTCGTGCCAATATCATTCCCGACCGCGAGGCAGAGATGAGGGCATACGATAAGATCTATGAAGATCTTGATCAAAGCAAGATTATCGTACCCCCAGAGCATGTACATATTGAGGGCGGAGATGTGATCTTGATGCACGATAAGATATTTTTGGGTACTTACTTAAGCCCAAACTATAGCAATTACAAGATGGCAAGGACCAATAAGTATGCTATTGGTTTCCTTAAAGACCTATTCCCTCAAAAGGACATTATTCCTATTGAGCTAATCAAGCACGATACCGATCCATACACAGGTGTATTGCACCTAGATTGTTGCTTCCAACCTATTGGTCAGGATAAGTGTATTCTATTCCCTGGTGCCTTTAGACATGTGGAGGATTGGGAGTACATTATGTCTATTTTCGGTCCTGAGAATACTTGTATTATCAGCCGTGAGGAGATGTACGAGATGAATCCTAATGTCTTTAGTATTGCTAATGACACTGTGATCATTGATAGCACCTTCAAGAGACTGCAAGGATGGCTCAATCGTAGAAATGTCAAGACTATTCCTATTCCTTACCGTGAGGTGAGCAAATTAGGTGGGCTACTACGCTGTACGACACAACCACTAGAGCGTGTCTACTAATAAATGAAGAAAGATAAGCTCGTATGGCTCTGCACTGACTGTGGCGCCGACTTCCCCAAGTGGGTAGGTAAGTGCCCCGCTTGTGGTGCGTGGAATACGCTGAAGGAGTACACAGTCAGAGCAGAGGAGCCTGGGCTGAAGATCCGAAAGGATAAACCGCTACAGGATAAGTCTCCAGTGCCACTGAGTTTGGTATCTGGTGATACCGCCACTCGAATGGACTTGCTCGATGGCGAGCTCAATAGAGTATTGGGCGGTGGATTGGTTAAGGGCTCATTGGTTTTGCTTGGTGGAGAGCCAGGTATTGGTAAGAGTACACTGATATTGCAGAGTGTGGTGAGGAATAGTAACCTCAAAACGCTTTATGTTAGTGGCGAAGAGAGCCCAGGTCAGATACGACTGAGGGCTGAGCGACTAACCGATGCCGATACCGTGGAGCACTGTCTACTTTATGGCGAGACTCAACTGGAGACGATTATGGAGACAGCTCTAGATGTAGAGCCAGACCTCCTAGTAATCGACTCCATCCAGACTATCCAAACTAGCCGAAGCGACTCCTCTGCTGGCTCACTTTCACAAGTTAGGGAGTGCACAGCTGCTCTACTCTCCTTCGCAAAAGAATATGAGTTGCCCATCATTTTGATCGGGCATATTACGAAAGAAGGAAGTATTGCGGGGCCAAAAGTATTGGAGCACTTAGTAGATACAGTCATACGATTTGAGGGTGATCAAAACCATCAGTATAGAATATTGAGAGCCCTTAAGAATCGATTTGGCAATACCGCTGAAATAGGACTGTATGAGATGAAAAGCGATGGACTTAGGCAGGTAACCAACCCCTCTGAAATGCTACTTTCAGGAACCCAGGGTGAGCTATCTGGCAGCTGCGTAGGAGTGACGATTGAGGGGATTCGCCCTCTACTTGTAGAGATACAAGCCTTGGTGAGCTCGGCAGTCTATGCCAATCCTCAACGCTCTTCTACAGGCATTGATTATAGGCGTACCAATATGCTGCTCGCTGTACTGGAGAAGCGAGCAGGCTTCAAGTTGGTGCAAAAAGATGTCTTTCTTAATATTGCTGGTGGGCTTACCATTCAAGACCCAGCTCTGGATCTGGCTGTTTTATCGGCAGTATTATCAAGTAACCTAGACCTTCCTATCTCTAGAGAGACTTGTGTCACGGGTGAGGTGGGGCTAAGTGGTGAAATACGTGCAGTATCTCGTATACAGCAACGCATCACAGAGGCTGAGAAGATTGGCTTCAAGTCAATGATACTCCCTGCTGATAACCTTCACGGCTTAGAGACTGATAAGTTGGATATCCAATTAATTCCTGTAAAGCAAGTAGGTGAAGCCTTTCGAGTGCTCTTCTCCTAAATAAGATCAATTTGAAGTAGCACCCACGGCTAGATATAAAAAAAGAAGAGAGGGATACTAAGTATTCCTCTCTTCTTTTTGTCGGGGTGGTGGGATTCGAACTCACGACCCCCTGGTCCCAAACCAGGTGCGCTAACCGGACTACGCTACACCCCGATAAGTCCTACACCCGAGAGCTCGATAGATTATCTTATCTTTCTCTCAAATGCTCTGCAAAGGTACCTACAATAATTCAAACTACCAAACTAATCGACTCTTTTTTGTATTAAAGTAGGGAAGAAAGAGGTGAAAAAGCTATTTCAGTAGCTTAAGTAAATAGGCAGCGTAGTCACTTCCTTTGTATTGACTGGCCACATTCATTACTTCCTCGCGAGAGATCCACCCTTTGTTGTACCCTATCTCCTCTAGGTTTGCGACCTGTAACCCTTGGCGCTTTTCAATAGCCCTAATGAATTCACCAGCTTCGTGTAGCGATTCAAAAGTACCAGTATCGAGCCATGCGAAACCTCTGCCAAGAGTTTGAACAGAGAGGCGGTCTTGC
>NZ_HF988858.1:6395-12214 GCF_000435035.1 Porphyromonas sp. CAG:1061
GAGGCGGTCTTGCTCTAAATAGAGTTGGTTTAGAGTGGTTATCTCTAGCTCGCCTCGAGCCGAAGGCTTTACCTTACGAGTTTGGTCTATCACATCGCCTGGATAGAAATAAAGTCCCACTACAGCATAATTGCTCTTAGGGGTTTTAGGCTTTTCTTCAATAGAGATCACCTTATGCTCTGCATCAAATTCTACCACTCCATATCGCTCTGGGTCACGAACATAGTATGAAAATACTACCGCCTCATTCTTCTCCTCCACTGTTTGGATCGCATGCCGTAGAATGCGGTCAAACGATTGACCATAAAACACATTGTCGCCCAAAATTAAGCATGCATCATCACCCTGCAAAAAATCTTCAGCTAGGAGGAAAGCTTGTGCAATCCCCTCAGGCCGTTCCTGTATTTTGTACGATAGCTGGATGCCAAACTGACTACCATCTCCCAATAGTTTCTTAAAAAGGGGCTGGTCATCTGGCGTGGTAATGATCATAATCTCACGAATGCCTGCAAGCATCAAGACCGAGATTGGATAGTAGACCATTGGTTTACCATACAAGGGTATCAATTGCTTCGAAAAAGCTTTAGTCGCTGGATATAAACGGGTACCAGCCCCACCTGCAAGCACTATTCCTTTCATTTTATCGACAAATAATTAATATTAATAGCAGATATGCTCCTCAATCTCATTAAGGACGGAATCATCAAGAATCACATCTTTCATAAGTACGCGACAATTCTCGTCTAGAAGGTAGATCGTAGGTAGGGCTTTGAGGTCGTAAAGACTTTCACTCAAAATCACCCTTTTTTTATCCATACCAGCAGTAGCAAACGGCGGCAATTCAGAAAGGTGATGACGCCAAGACTCCTCATCTCCAAAAGCATAAATACAGAGTATATGGAGACCATTATCCACCAGCTCTTTCACCTTAAGATCACTAGATAGAGCATATAATGTACTGTGACATGTATCGCATTCTGGATCATAAAAGAGCAAAAGAGTAAGCCCAGAGACACTATTGTATAGGGATGTTTCGCGACCATTAGCCAAAACATAGTCGAAGTTCTCAGCCTTCTCACCTACTTTATTTCGTAAAAATAAAGCCTTGCGATCCGCCAATCTAATTTGCTCCGCCTCATCCAGTAGTCCAGCTTTTTCTGCCTCCTCAGTCATCAGTAAATAACTTGCCTCATCGAAAAAGGGCGAATTTGGCTCACCGTAATACTTACTAACGAGTCTCATCCCAATAGAATCCATCGCAGGTGTAGCCAATTGATAGTACTGGCGAATCGTCTCCCTTTGAGCCTGTTCATTAGCATTAAGGTTAATGGCAAAAAAATTGGCGAAAAACTGCTCTCTCTCATCCGAAGAGCCCATTAGCACAGTATCTATTTCCGTCACACCATCAAAGAGGTGTGTGAGAATATAATCTGCTCTATCCATAGGCTCGGTAATCAAAGCAGGTGGGTTAGGGAACTCTATCCCCTTTGACTCCGTCTTTTGATCCTCCTTCTTGGATTGAGAACACGCTCCTAGTAGCACTATGGCTACTAGAAGCGTGATAGGATATATTCTTCTTATAAGTCTCATTTCTTATAAGGGGAGAAGTCGGCATTCTTCATTGACCCAGTCTCTTGGAACTTGCGATGGAATTCAAAGCAAGCATCCAAATTAACCTTGGTCTGACCCTGTTTCGAAACAGCTAGATAGTCACGCAACAGTTGGCGATAATCGGGATGCACCACATTATTGATGATCTCCTCAGCACGCTGACGAGGTGACTTGCCACGAAGATCAGCAATACCATACTCACTAATAATGATCTTCACAGAGTGCTCCGAGTGGTCAAGGTGCGAAACCATAGGCACGAAGCAGCTAATATCTCCATTCTTTGCTACCGAAGGAGTGGTAAAGATAGAAAGATAGCCTGAGCGAGTGAAGTCACCCGATCCTCCAATGCCATTCATCATTTTGGTGCCCATCACATGAGTAGAATTGATATTGCCATAAATATCAGCTTCCAATGCAGTATTAATCGCAATCACTCCGATACGGCGGGCTACTTCAGGGTTATTGGAGTACTCAAGAGGACGTAGAAGTAGCTTATCTTTGAAGAAATCAAGGTGAGCATAAATATCTTGAATCACCTCTCTCGAAACTGATAGAGAGCATCCAGAAGCAAACTTCACCTTACCCTTCTTCATCAGCTTAATCACTGAATCTTGAATCACCTCAGTGTAAACATTGAAAGCAGGGATCTGCTCACTATCGCCCATAGCACCCAAAACAGCATTAGCCACATTACCTACGCCACTTTGTACAGGCAAAAACTCCTTTGGTAGTCTACCAGCCGCCATCTCTTGCTCAAAGAACTTAGCCACATTTGCACCAATCGCCTTAGTGACTTCATCAAGTGGAGCAAAGGCAGAATCATCGTTAGGCTCTGAAGTCTTCACGACTGCTACAATCTTTGCAGGATCTACCTTGATACAATCAGCTCCTACTCTATCGTGAGGGTCAACAATATCAATCGTACCTCTGTGAGGAGGGTCTTGAAGCTCCGCAATATCGTGCATTCCACGAATTTCCTTTGGGTGCTTATCATTGAGCTCCACAATAATCTTATCTGCTAATCGGCAAATCGTAGGTGCGATACCCACTCCAGTGGTAGGAACTATTTCACCGTCTTCGGTCACATCGGCTGCTTCCACAATAGCGATATCAATCTTACCTAAAAAACCATAGCGAATCTCCTGTGCAAGCATTGAAAGATGCATATCATTATAGTCCACCTTCCCAGCATTAATAAGGGCACGCAAATCTTTATTAGATTGATAAGGGGTTCTAAACTTGATAGCCTCTGCACGAGCTAGCTCACCATCAAGCCTATCCCCAGTTGATGCACCAGTAAAAACACCTATCTGGAAAGGACGTCCAGCTTCATGCTCGGACTTTGCATGACGTGCAATAGCCGCAGGAATTACCTTTGGACATCCAGCAGGTGTAAATCCACTGAACCCCACATTGTCATTGTGGTGTACAAACTTTGCTGCTTCATCAGCAGTCATAAACTTAAGAGCCATAGGGTCAATTATTATTTAATGATTAATTAAAGATTTTATACCACAAATGTAGCCAATCTTTACGAGACAACATAATAAAACCAAGCGACAAAACAAGTCTATCAAGTCAATGATCTCTATCAAGGAGACATAAAAGCTATCATATTATGCTTCTCAATAAGAAATGGGACAGATACGAGTTACACACTCAGTCATTGAAATAGGGTCAGAGCATATGCAATTATTTGCTTAACTTGCACTCGCATATGAATCATATCAATAGGTAACAGTAATGACTAAAAGATTTGCACTCCTCCTTTGTAGCCTTCTTGTGACACTCCAAGCACTCTCTCAAGAGCATATTCTGTGGTACGATCACCCAGCGACTAGATGGGAGGAGCGACTTCCACTAGGTAATGGACGGCTCGGTATGATGCCCGATGGAGGTATCGCCAATGAGCGAATTATCCTCAATGATATCAGTATGTGGAGCGGTAGCTACGACCCAACTCAGTGGAAAGAAGGGGCAAGCAACTATCTCCCCAGTATCCGTGAGGCACTCTTAAAGGGTGATAACCAACTTGCCCAAGACCTCGTCTATCAGCACTTTGTCTGCGGGGGGAAAGGAAGTAACCATGGCCAATCGGGCACCACCCCCTACGGTTCTTTCCAGATGCTCGGCTGGCTCAATCTACAGCATCAGTTACCCGATAGCTCTTACAGTGACTACCGCTTCCAGCTAGATCTAGATGAAGCACTACTCACCACTACTTTCAAAATGGGTGAGGTGGAGTATCGCCGCGAATACATTGCCAGCCATGGCAAGGAGGACGTACTAGCCATTCGGCTCACTGCAAGTCAAAAGGGCAAAATCTCCTTTACCACGCGACTTTGGCGACCAAGTCAATATCAACTTTCAATCGCACCCGATGAGATAACTCTTGAAGGGCAATTGGAAGATGGTTGGGGAACCGACAAAGGAGTCACCTACAAAGCACAGCTCAAGATATACCCCATAGGTGGAGAGGTCTCTATCTCCGAGGGAGGGCTGAAGGTGATGAATGCCGATGAGGTGCTTCTATTAATCGGCAATACCACCTCTCTATTGCCAGGCAAAAGCGACCTATCTAACGGAATTTGGCAAGAGCTACTTTCCAACCACCTCCAAATCTACCAAGAGAAGTACCACCGAGTAGCTATCCATCTTGATAGCAAAGTAGACCATCAGTCGCTCACCACCGACGAGCGACTCCAACGCTTCCAAAAGGAGGAGGACCCCGCTTTCGTAGAGCTTTACTACAACTTCGGTCGCTACCTGATGATTTCAGCCACTCGCCCCGATGCTCTGCCTCTCAACCTACAAGGAATGTGGGCAGGTGGCACTCAACTCCCTTGGAATGGCGACTATCATCTCAACATCAACCTACAGATGAATTACTGGCCAGCTGAAGTGGCAGGACTAGGCGACCACACCTTGCCCCTCTATCGACTGGCAGAGTCTCTCGTAGAGAGTGGAACCAAAACCGCCAATACCTACTACAATGCCGAGGGGTGGACAGCCCATATGATGACCAACCCATGGAGTTTTACTGCTCCTGGCGAGAGTGCGTCATGGGGTGCCACCAACACAGGCGGTGCCTGGTTGATGCAACACGTTTGGGATCACTACGCCTTTACACTCGATCGTGAGTTTCTGCGGAGGTACTACCCCATGCTTGAGGGGGCGGCAAAGTTCTTCATTACCTCTCTCATTGAGGAGCCGTCAAACGGTTGGCTAGTAACAGCTCCTACCTCTTCGCCAGAAAATGGATACTTATTACCTGGTAGCACGTCCCCACTCTATATCTGTATGGGGGCGACTATGGACAACCAAATTGTAAGAGAGCTACTTACCAACCTCATTACTTCGGCCACTATCTTAGGGATAGAAAACGATTGGACAGCCAAGGCTAAGGCGATCTTACCACGATTAGCGCCCAACCAGATAAGTCCCAAAGGATATCTGCAAGAGTGGCTGGAGGACTATCAAGAGGTGGAGCCACACCATCGGCACGTCTCGCATCTCTATGCTCTCTACCCTGGCAATGCTATTTCCACTAACAGTACTCTCCACCTAGCTAAGGCTGCGATGGAGACTCTTAACCGTCGTGGCGATGGTGGAACAGGTTGGTCACGAGCATGGAAAATCAACTTTTGGGCTAGGCTCAAGGATGGAGCACGTGCACATAAGCTACTGAAGAGTCTATTACAACCAGCAGATAATAGCGGGGGCACCTATCCCAATCTATTCTGTGCCCACCCACCCTTTCAGATCGATGGCAACTTCGGTGGCATCGCAGCTATTTCGGAGATGCTCGTACAAAGTCAAGATGGCTTTGTGGAGCTATTGCCAGCCCTACCCCCAACTTGGCAAAGTGGCAGCTTCCGTCAGCTCAGAGTAAGAGGTGGTGCCATGGTAGACCTCACTTGGAGCAATGGCAAACCAAAACAGGTGACCCTCTCTACTCAACTCAATCGCACCACTATCCGACTAAAGCACCCCACTACTGGAGCCATCAAGAGCTACACCATCTCCAAAGGGCGTCCTAAGACCCTTCGCTTCTAATCCTTACATAAGAAGGTCGTTTGGCAAGGGGCTGTTAAGACTAAATTTAATTGGGGAAGACGACCTAGCAGCCTGCCCAGAGGTAATGCATTGGAAAGTTCTTACCGTATGGATTTTAGCGGGGTGTCTATGAGTAAGGACCTCGGCAGAGG
>NZ_HF988859.1:0-3956 GCF_000435035.1 Porphyromonas sp. CAG:1061
ACCTGCTCCTCTACCTCCTTTTGGTCGGTGCCCTTGAGGGTGAGAGTTATCCACTCACCAGTGTGCCCATTGATATAGTACTCAATCGGCTTATCGGGGGCGATCTCTTCGCCATTCACCTTGGTGATGATCACCCCTGGCTTAGCTATAGACTTCGCCTTGTCCATTGGGCCACCAGGGATCACTTCGGCGATCTTCACGCCTACCCCCTCGTAGCTATCATCGTAGAATAGTCCGAGCGAAGCGGTTGATCTATTAGCAGGGCGACCACCGTATCTTGCCCCAGTGTGAGAGGCATTGAGCTCACCGAGTAGCTCGGAGAGCATCTCGGCATAGTCGTAGTTATTATTGATCTCAGGGAGGAAGGCACGATAGTTATCGGCATAGCCTTGCCAATCAACGCCGTGAAGGTCCTTATCGTAGAACTTATTCGCCACCTGCTTCACCACGTGGTCGAACATATACTCACGCTCCTTAGCACCACGGTACTCAAACTTTGCAGCAAAGGTGATAGGGGTCTTGCTCTTACCCTCAATCTTGTACATTCCCTTGCCAGAGAATAGGTAGAGGGTCTTGCCATCCTTGCCCATCTCTAGCAGTCCATTGCCCACGTCGGCGAGTAGCATCTCCGTCTTTTTCTCGGCCAGATCCATCTCGTAGAGGTTAGTGGCATCGTCGAAGTAGGCGAGGTAGTAGAGCTTATCGCCCTTAGGATTCATCGCAAAGTCGCTTTGGAAACCGCTAGTACGTGTAAGGCGTACAGTGCGGTAGTCGCGCTGTGCGAGGTCGAAGGTAAGTGGAGCGACCACTTTGGTCTCCTCCTTTGCCTTTTTATCCTTCTTACCTTTCTTATCCTCTTTCTTGTCGTCGTCCTTTTCCTCCTTCTTTGGTAGCAACTTCTCACGCTCCTCCTTATCGAGGATAAATGCGTCGTAAGCCTCTTGGTCTAAGAACATGAGGTAGAGGTCGTACTCAGCTCCCCAGCTACCATGGCTGCGGTATCCAGCTCTATCGGAAGCAAAAATGATGCCTTTGCCATTGAGTACGAAGCGACCTGCACCCTCTGAGTAACCACTCTCGGTGAGGTTGTGGGTGGTGCCACTGCCGTCGGCCTTGATGATGGCCACATCCTTATTATTCCATCCACCGATGCCAATATACTCTGTGATGATCCACTTGCTATCGGGGCTCCAAGCGAAGTCTTGGTCGCCATCGGAGTAGGAGTATTGGTACTTCTTATTCATCACCTCTCGCTCCGCCTTGCTGGCGAGGTTGAGGACGTAGATAGCCGAGCGATCACGTAGGAAGGCGATCTCTTTGCCATCGGGGCTAAATTCGGGCTGGAACGAAGGTAGCTCGGTATTATTGGTGAGCTGTGTCTCCTTGAACTCTTTGGCGTAGACAAACTCCTTATCCGCCTCCCTCGCCAGTTCAGTCATATAGAGATTCCACTGTCCACCTCGTTCGGCAGAGTAGACCAGCTTTCGGCCATCCGGGCTCCAGGTGAGGTCTCTCTCCTGCTCGGGGGTATTGGTGATGCGGCGAGTGGTGCCGTACTCGATATTGGTGACAAAGACATCGCCACGGACTATAAAGGCCACCTCCTTTTCATTGGGAGATAATGCGTAGTCCGTCGCCCCTCGGGTGATGGTACGATACTCCACTTCAGGCTTGGAGTAGTCGGCGACTACCTGCAGTGCCACCTTGGTAGGCTCCCCACCAAGTGGCATATAGTAGAGCTCTCCATTCCACGAAAAGGCCACGTTGCCCCTCCCGTCCATACTCATATAGCGCACAGGGTGCTTCTCGAAGTGGGTCAGCTGTACTGGTGCCTTTCCTTCTAGGCTTCCCTTATATATATTGAGTGTGCCATCTGCCTCGCTGGTGTAAAGGTACTCCCTTTGCCCAGGAAGCCAAAGGGCATTGCGGTCTTCGCCCTTGAAGGTGGTGAGCTTTTGGTGCTTATTATCGGTAGGATTGTAGAGCCAAATATCACGAGTCACAGAGGAGGTGTGGTGCTTTCGGAACTTATCCTCGTACCCTTTGAGGTCAGTGTAAAGAATTCGTCCGTCGGCACCTATTGAAGGCTCTATCATCGTGATGGCTGAGAACATCTTGGGCCGGCTACCCGATATCTTTTGCTGATAAAGCTGGGTGAACATTCCTGAGGGGAAGAGCCCCATCTCCTTGGCAGGACGAATATAGCTATCAAAGAGAATGGTCTCATCATCGAGAAAGGCAACTGGGATCTGCCGTGTGCTACCGAGGGTCACTCTGGTGGCATTTCCTCCGATACGTGAGGTGATATAGACATTGAAGTTGCCCTCTCTATCCGAGGCGAAGGCGAGCTTTTGCCCATCTTTGCTCCAAACGGGTGCTTGGTCGTAAGCGGGGTGAGAGGTGATCTGCCTGGCCAATCCACCAGATACTGGCACCGTGTAGAGGTCGCCCATGTAGGTAAAGGCGATTTCCTTTCCGTCGGGGCTCAGGGCAGTTTGCCGTACCCAGCGAGGTTCGTGGCTCTGTGCTAGAGCTGATAGGGCTAGTAGGCTGGTAGCTCCTACTAGGAGTAGCTTTTTGATGGTCATAATAAATGAGTTATAGATTTATGATATCTTATATTACTGAGACTTTGCACGCAGGATGAGATGGTAGGCGCTGAGGATGAGGGCGATGGGAGCGTACTCACGTACGTGACCGAGCCCGAATTCCGAAAGCAACGCCGCAGATCGCCTGCGCGCAAAGCCTCCTACTTATTTTCTGGCTCACGGAAGTAAAGGTGCATCGCCTCTTCATCTTGCTCCACCCATGCTTTGTAGGGCTCGCTCTTGGAGAGGAGATAGCTCTTTACGATTTTGCGTGTTGCCTTTGCCGCCACTCGAGCCACCCAAGAGGTGCTCTTCTCTACCGCCTGGTAGTAGTCGGTGAGGGTATCTCTGCGGAAGTGGAGGATATCCTCTAGCTCCTGCCCATCCTCATAGTAGCCACAGTGGAAGTTTTTGGTGGCAAAAGCGTGAGAAGGGAAGTCTAGGGCTCCTAAGCCAAAGAGCTCAAAGTTTTTGGCCAAAAACTCTCCGTAAGTGGTGGTGCACTCTGCTCCTCCGCCGAGGTTGAATATCTTGCCCTCTACCTCATCTAGGTACTCTAAGGTATATACAAATGCTCTAGCGGTATCACGAGGGGTGGCGATCTCCATAATCTGCTCTAGGGGCATCCGAAACATGAGTTTACCTACGTGGTGGTTGCCGACACCCATAATCGCTGCAAGGCGGTAGATGGTCCAGCTAAGCTTACTCTCTTGTACCAGCCGCTCCATAGCGATCTTGGTCTCGGCGTAGTTGTCGCCCTCCGCAGGGGTGAGTGGGTCGGAGACTTTGATGTAAGGGTCGAGCAGACGGTCGCCGTAGGTGGCCACACTCGAGGCGATGGCGATAAAGGCGTTGGGGGAGTGCTGCTCTAGCTGATTGATCAGGTTTTTCGTGCCCTCTACATTGACCTTCTGAGCTAGCTCTGGTCGGTCGTGTGCCAAAGGAGGAATCACCGAAGCCATGTGCAGCACCACATCTACATCGGTGGTGGGCTCCACCAAGCTCTCGGGATCGGTGATATCGCCAAAATATACCTTGAGGGCTCCTTCGTAGCGGTCGAAGAACTCTCGGTTGCGAGGGTTGTCGAGGTCAAAGACCCGCAGCTCATACTGCCCACTCGCTACTAGTTGCTTCACTATCTCTCTACCAATACTACCGCCAGCACCGGTCAGTAGCACGCTCTTTTTTGTGTTGCTCATCTTGTTGTTTTTATCTAAAGATTATTATCTGTTTTAGATGGCTAAGATACCAATTATCTAGCAGACAACGCTAAGAAATAGGGCACTCTTTCAGAGGGGGTGCTTTAAGAAGTATAAACTAAAGTTACAGTCTTAACATGGGTAGCTTGTCCTAGACAAGCGGGTAAGG
>NZ_HF988860.1:0-1975 GCF_000435035.1 Porphyromonas sp. CAG:1061
AATCTTGTAGCAAGGCTACTAATGTTCTCTCCTGTGTCTAGGCATTCACGTATTACCTTGACCTTAAAAGCATCATCATATGCTTCTCTCTTTTTACTCGTGAGATTCTTTTCTGCCATATTTTCGCATGGTTTGTGTGTCTACTATTTCAGGAGAGGACACTTTAACATATAAATACTTAGTTGTATCTTATATAATAAACGTAGTTTAAATTCTATTCTAATTGTTCTATACATTCTAATTCATATGTCCCGTTGATAACTAATTTCCCTCCAATGGATCTTGCCATTCTTAGAAGAATGCTTGCAACCTCTTTTGTCATTTTTTTTTCTATCGATATGCTGACAATTCCATCTAAATGGTCATATTTGATTATTAAATCATGACAAGATCGAACTATTTTACTTGTTCCATAAACAATAGTTCTATTTAATGAGTCAAGAACAGTTTTAAGAGCCCATTGAGGAACTTCGTCAAGATTATTTTTTCGGTAAACTCCATCTTCTGTATCTTCATACCAAACAAAAAGATCTTTGTTGTCTTTGATAAACTCCAACCATTTATTGTATTCGAGACATCCAATAGGACGTTCCTTAGGGAACACATACTTTGCCCCAACTATTTCGATAATATCACCCCTTTTAATTTCCTTTTTCTTCATAATATTTCATTTAATAAAGTCTTCCAAAGCTATTATTTCAAACTTAATCTTTGGATAAACTACATTTAATTTTGTTATCCATTCTTTTTTTAATACGCTTGTAATATTTGCTTTTGGCATATAAAGGTAGTATCCCCAAAAGATTGTAAGGCAGACTGCTCCTTTCAATTGCGAATGTACTTTTTTCGCTTTGCTTCCCATAAAAGATAGAACTATAAAGTATAGATTTCTCCTATTATCATACATTGTAGAGGGGTTGAATGGATGGTAATTGTTCCTTCAGTTTAATGTAGTATGGAAGCCAGTCTTTGTATTGATCTCTATAGAAAATTTCATCACACATCAATATCTTATCATTTAATCCATTATCATTGCATAGCTTTGAAATAATTAAGCCTCTGAGTTGAACATCTAGAGCACCAGAAAGAATTCCGACTCCTCTATCTTGCCAAACCTTACCCTCCAATGTTAGTTCATTCATCCTCTTTAATATATTTGGAAGAGAGGAATAATGTTCTATAAAGTGCTTGCCCTTTTCCTCATAATAGTTGATGTAAGAGTTCGCAAAATCGAGTAAATTAACCTCATCATCTAATTTCCTGGGATCATTCATGCTAAAGTTAACCTTGTCAGAGACTGTAGATAAAAAATACTTCTTTTCATCATAAAAAAACCTCTTTTTAATTGCTGCTTTCCCAAAAAGTGAAATGATGTTTTCTTCCACATTGGCAATTGAGATACTAACACCTGATATATATATCCCCCCCCAGATCCAAAAAGTTTATAAAGAATGTCACTACGTAGTTTTCGGTTTTCATTACATATGTCGGATCTCCACCACTTTTAACGCCCTTGTATCCATATTTGTCAAAGTGTGAATCAAAAGCCCCAAATACGATTCCCTTTTTCTCTGATTTAACCATATTATCTTGCAATATCTATTCTTTGTATTTCAACACTTAAAAGATTATCAATACCATGGTCGTGTATTCTATATATGTTATCTGCCTTTATCTGTTTTTCTTTTGTGTTAACATTCAAGTTTTCTCTGCCATACATAACTCTCATTGTTTGATGTTTATTCTTAACAATCGCCCTAAAGCCTTCTATTTGTCTTTTGGTATAAGAGGTAGTGCCGCTGAGTTTGTTTTCTATTATGAAAGCATCGACTATGTTGTCAAAAGCGTCATACTTAATCAATGCGATGTCTGCTTTCATATACCCATTAGCCGTTTGACATTTTGAGGCACTTCATTTAGCCATTGCCTCATTTCTCTTTTAATTTCTATTCCATACATTATTTACGTTTGTATT
>NZ_HF988861.1:0-457 GCF_000435035.1 Porphyromonas sp. CAG:1061
TAAATAGGCACAGGTCAAGGCACGCAGTGCCGAAGACCTGTGTATAACTATAGGAGCAGAGAAAAGAGATGAGTATGAGACAGAGGTTAAAGCTCTTCTCGTATCAACCTCATATTCCGTATGCGTGCGGAACGCATTCCGTAGCCCTGCGGAATCCATTCCGCACGCATACGGAATATAGGGTTGATACAACACGCATACGGAATATAGGGTTGTGTGGTATTCCTGAAAATAGTACACACGGGTTCATGTATTCCTGTTATTGTATACACTGGTTATTTGTTATTCCTGAAAGTGTACACACTCCGTGTCCTCTATTCCTGAAAATGTACACATATTGAGAGCGATTGATGTGTGGTTTTGTGATCTCCCCTCCGTCACGTACGTAATCCAGCCCGAACTCCTCCACTTGGAGGTAATAAGAGAGCCACTTCTAGATCGCTAGAAGTGGCTCTCT
>NZ_HF988861.1:467-20837 GCF_000435035.1 Porphyromonas sp. CAG:1061
CTAGATCGCTAGAAGTGGCTCTCTGCATACATTAGTCTTATTTCAACACCACCTGGGGAAGGGGTAAGGACCTCACGGGGGTCCTTACCTCATCGGGGGTGTCTTTATCGCGGGCACCTTATCGGACAGGTCGGAAAAACGATGCCTCGTCCGACTTGTCCGACTCGTCCGATTTGTCCGATAAGGCACCACCGATAAGGTACCCCCAGCCAAAGCATCCGACAGGGTGCCATTCAGCTAGCCCTCGGTCAAGACTCGCAGAGCCATTCTGCAACTTCCAGAAGTGTGCAACTGGGTTGCGAGCGATAATATCTACCTTTGCGGGCGGAAGGGGGAAGTGATTAGTATATATTGTATATCTTATGAGGCGATTATTTTTGTTGGTATCCCTACTGATGATGGTAGGCGTTTTGGGAGTTTCGGCACAGGAGCTCCGAGGAGTAGTATATGACGAAGCTGGGGAACCCCTTCCCTATGCCACCATTAAGGTGAAAAGCATCGGGGAGGGCAAGGTGCTTACTGGGGGCGTAACTCGTGACGATGGCTCTTTCGCATTACAGATAGGCAATCATCAGTTACCACTATTGCTCGAGGCGAGTTTGATCGGCTTTGCTCCAAAAGAAGTGAAGTGCGATAGTTTCTCTACTTATCAGATCGTGCTGGAGGAGAGTGCCCTAGTGCTAGAAGAGGTCTCCGTCACTGCCAATCGCATCACGCACCGAATGGTGGCTGGCGGTATCAGCACCTCCATAGAGGCCTCACCGCTCGCACACCTCTCGGATATCTATAGCGTGCTCCGAGGAGTGCCATTAGTTGAGATCGAGGGTACTGAGGTACGGGTAGCCGGCAAAGGGACCCCCATCATTTACATCAATGACCGACTGATGACCGACCCCAATCAGCTACGCAATCTCAAGCCTTACCTCATTCGTGATATTGAGGTACTCACCAATCCTGGTGCCAGGTATAGCTCTTCTACCGAGTCGGTGATCAAGATCTACACCAAACGAGAGCAAGGTACTGGCCTCAGCGGTGAGGCAAAGCTTGATCTTTTCAATCAGATTGGTAGCCCTATAGGTTATCAACCCTATCTTCGCCTTAATTATCGGCTCAATAATTGGGACTTCTTTACTAGTGTGATGTACCAAGATGAGCAGACCAATCACTCCTTCCCCTCTCTTCGCACCCACGGCAAAACTGATCAAAGCGAGTGGATCAATCAATCCACCACTAAGCACAAGGAGGGGGTGCAGACACAGGAGTATACCATCGGTATCAATTACGAAGATGATGTGCAGAGTGCAGGTTTTAGGTATCGTATTGCTGCCGAAAAGGAGGATTCTTGGATGTTCTCCGACCTCACCAGCCACCATCTCAAGCCCACTCCCGAAGTGGTGGAGCGCTATTTTAGCAAGTCCCAAACTCTCAAGCCCTGGAATGCCTCGCACCGACCCAATCTCTATTACCTTAGGAGGTTTGGCGATTGGAGAGCACAGATCGACCTTGACTACTTCCAAACTGGCATGAGTCAATCTACCGAGAAAGCAGATGAATGGAAGACCGAGGAGTACGAGCTTTCGGGCGTGGAGAATAGGCATGGAGCCAAGTATCAATCGGCAGGTGCACGTTTAGACGTCGCTGGACCACTCTGGGGCGGTCGCCTTGAATTGGGTGGTGAGTACTCTAAGGTACATAACCGCTTCTATAATCAGCTAGATGCCAGTCTCAACCTTAGCGATCTAGATAGCGAGCAGAGGGAGCAACTACTAGCGCTTTACCTGGAGTATCAGCATAAAATAGCCTCCGAATGGCATCTTACTGCAGGGGTGCGTATGGAGCACCTCGAGAATAAGTACATAGATAAGGGGATATTAGATCCGGATAAGAGTCATACTACTACCAATCTATTTCCCACACTAGCAGTCACAGGACGCCTGTGGGGCGTACGTACGGAGCTCTCCTTTAGGAGCCGTATCCACCGACCTAGCTATATTCAGCTACAGCCACAGTACCTATACGTGAGCCGATACGAGTACAAAGTGGGCGACCCCAACCTCAAGGACGCCATAGACTACTCTACCGCCCTCACCTTCAATAAGAGCTGGTTGACTACCATCCTGAGCCATACATATAGCCGCGATTGTCTCACTCCAGAGACAGGATTATTTACCGACCCTACTACTGGAGTGGTACGCCCTTATATTACCCTCTTCAAGACGGTCAATGCCCCTCCACATCACGGCCTATCGGCAGCAATGGTAGCTAGCCCTACCATTAAGTGGTGGAAGCCCACCTTTACCCTACGTCTCTCCAAGATGATCGGTTACGACCTTTGGAACTTCGAGGAGCGGATCACTAATCGTAAGGCAACCCTTGCCCTCAGCGTGGCCAATCAATTTACACTCCCCAAGGAGATCAGTATGGTGTTCAACGTAGGTTACACCCCCTTTGGCAACGAGGATAATATGGAGTTCACCGCCCCCATCCTCACCAGCTATGCTGAGATCTCCAAGCGGTGGCTTAAGGAGCAAAACCTCATTACCACCCTCTCCGTGAGCAACCTCTTCAATACCACTCACTCCGTACGTACCGCCACTAGATACAGCGTGATGGAATCCACCGAGTATGTGCCACCACGCATCGCCTTCACCATCTCCTACCGCTTCAATAGCTCCAAGGATAAGTACCAAGGCACCGGCGCCCTCGAGTCAGTCATCGACCGTATGAAAGTGGGTCACGACTAACCAGTGCCTCATCGAACAGGTACCTCACCAGACAAGTCGGACAGGTTGGCAAATCTTCGCCACTGTCCGACTTGTCTGATCTGTCTGACTTGTCCGATGAGGCCCACCCCCATACCGTAGATCAGCTTCGTGTGATGCCACCTTGAATAAAAAAAGCGAGTGACTGCCACTAAGGTAGTCACTCGCTGAAATTTATAGGATTATTATGGTTACTTCACCTCGATAGGTAATGTCCCATAAATGTTGCCATCATAATCCTTTACGAGTAGAGTTGTTTTGCCTACTCTTTCGCCATAGATGGTAAGCTCTTCTCCCCACCACGATTTATATGCGGTGGCTATTGAGGAGTTAGTCGTATTGTAGTTAAGGTTCCAATCTGCAACTCCAGAGTTATTGGCCAATACTCTGATGTCAATTTTTGAACCTGCTTGAACAACTACACTAGGTACAGAGAATTCAATCAACTGTTGAGGTGCTTTCACTACTACCTTAGTTGAGACTTCATTGCCTGAAATGATGTCTTTAATAGTTAGTAAGGATTCACCCTCCTTGCGTGGAATGAGTTTTACCGTCTTATTGACCAATGTAGCGGTGATGACCTCTTCATCCTCAACCACTATCTCATAGTTTCCATTACCAGTGTAGATCTCAACATTCTTTTCACTACCCTCATAGAAATAGACTGTGAGTTCATCCGTATCATCAATAGAGGTAACGAATGGCTGTAGGGTGGTGGTTAATTTAATCTCCTTAACCTGTTCAGTAATGTTGTCCTTAACCGTGATAGTTCCTTCGCCTACTGCTGTTGCTGTAAGGATAATGGTATTGCGATTGACCACGATCTTCACTAACTCAGGCTTATCACAAGTAATGGTGTAGTCACCTGATCCACTCGTGATAGAGATATTCTTACTATCTCCAGTAGGTATAGTTACTTCATAGGTATTGAGAAGCAGTGGAATAGGTGTGATTTCAACATTGATGCTTTTCGTGAAGCCAAGCTCGGTATCTTTGATAGTAATGGTGCCAGTTGCCACCTTCTTAGCTGTAAATACGAAGTTTTGCTCTTGGAAGTAGTAAGTACCCAATGCAGGGTCACTTAGCTCAGCTTCGTACTTTGAGGAGCCATTGAGGATCGTAACAATGCTGGTGGCACCTACCGAAGTCTTAAGCTCACGGTGAGAGAGCTTCAAAACTGGCTCGGCCTCTATGCTCACCTTGATCTCCTTGCTTTGACGTGATACTTTATCGGTGATGGTCAGCAAGGTCTCACCTATTTTGATACCAGTGAGGGTAACGCTCTCCTTGGTGACTGAAGCAGTCGCTATACCTATCTGTGGTATGGAGACTAGATAGTTACCTGAGCCACTCTTAATAGGTATTTCGAGTGACTGATTTGGCTGTAGTGTGGCTTCGGATAGCTCTACTACTAGGTTTGGCACCTCTTTCTGCTCCTCATTGGGCTGGTCTTTGTCACAAGAAGTGAGAGCAAAGAGAGCCATCACGAGGATAAGTCCTTTGGATAGTATATTTTTCATGTCTCTAAATTCTTTTGCTGTAATTATTTACCCTTTGGTCCTATAAAGTGAGGGCCAGAGTATATACAATCTTCGCCGTAGAAGACTTGAGTAATCTCGGAGAGCTGTGCTGCAAAGCTATCACAATTGTCCTTCGTTACTGTCATATTGAAGATCATCAGGCACTGCATCTTTTCATTAAGAATAGAGCGTGCAGTTGATGCTCCTCTGCTTAATTGATTGTAGCTAGCTTGAATTGATTTGTTGCCAAACCGATTGTTGGGGATACCAATCGTGCTAGGGCCAGGAACACCGTAATCAGTCCAACCGTAGTCGATATAGTCGGCTGCAGTCTTTCCCGTCTCATCTGTCCTATCTGCTCTAAATGGTGAGTTGTACTCGTAGTGGGTAATTAGTGTATTGGGCAGGGTCTCACGTAGTGCTCGTAGGAACCATAGCCCAGACTGCTCCTTATATCTTAGGTCGGGAAGTTTATGATACTCTGCATACTCTTCGTCCACGTCCCATCCGTCAATGCCCGCCTTTTCAGACCAGTACTTCAACTGACTAGCAAAGTCGAGTGCCTCTTCGTAGCTCTGGAAGTTGTGATATCCTACACCATGGTGATTGGGTAGAATGTCCATAATGAGTTTGATACCCCTATCGCGAATTGGCTTGATGAACACATCAGGATTATTGACAATAGGTTGAAGCTCACTATTGAAGAATAGTACACGTCTTTGATTGGTGAGGTCATAATTCATATTGGCAGCAAAGCATACGATCATATCGAATACTGGTAGCTTACTATCCTTAAGTACAAAGTTGCCGATATTGCGGGGATCCCAATCGTTGGTCTCTACATAAGCAACCATCTTGATAGGCTCGGTATAGCCCTCTACAGTTGGGAGTGGCTTTTTATTTTCCTCGGAGAGAGGCACGAAGGTACCCATTAGAGGAACCTTGATGAAGTGTGCTACCACTTGATCATCTATTTTTACCAAAACTGGCAAATTGTAGATGCTGTAGGGAAGCTCCTCTATCCCTGTGAGAGTGGCTTCTACTACCTTATGAGTGGCATCTGCTCCATCCTTGAGGGCAAGGGTTGCATTGCCTTCAGGCAATATGGTGTATTGACCGAAGGGATCTTTTTTCTTGAGTGCTCCTAGCACCTTACTATAGGTCTCTTCGTCGTAAGGAAGTAGCTCTATGGTAGATTCTTTGCTAGGTAGTGTCACGTTGAGGTCTACAGTGCCGTCATAGTACGTGGTACTGAATAATTGCTCGCCTGTCTCAGCATCTACGATGCTAGGCTCACCTAGGAGTACCTTTTCCTCTAGAGGGTCGGGCCCGGGCATCTCTATAGTGAGATTCTTTTGACAACCTACAGTGAGGAGAGCCATAGAAGCCGCTCCAAGTAGGGTGAAGATATACTTTTTCATATTTATATTCTTTCTTTATCTGCTTACTTCTCTACACTCTCAAGTGGACTATCAAGCGTTACTACATTTACTTTAGGGTCGGCACTGCCTTGCTGTACCCTAAGGACGAGATCGTGTCCATTGCCAGTAAGGTCGGTGACTGTAGCTCCTTCTGCAGCATCCATCTTCCAATAGGCAAGAAGTGCTGGGTTGGTAGGGTCTTCTTTCAGCATATGCTCTAAGAGCTCAGCAGGTTTACGGACACTTTTCCATACACGCACCTCAGCAAGCATGGCATATAATCCTCTGCCCCCGCTATAGCTTCTGCCAATATACCACTTGTCTCCTCTTGGAACGATGGAGCAAGGCTTCCTGAATGAAGACTTCATCTCGCCATCTATGTAAACTGTAACAATTTGAGTGGCTGCCTCGTAAGTGAAAGCAACGTGATACCATGCCTTGGTCTCAAATGGCAAGTCAATCACTTCACCGGCAGCTTGGAGTTTATTCCCTGGTACTCCAGCATCACCAAAGCGGAGTAGTGTGCCGCCCTCTATACCCATAAGGGTAGAAATTTGTGCCTCACCTTCGTCTTCAGAGTCTCTGAACTTTTGTGCATTTACCAAGCACTCCATAGTGAAGTCACCCCTATGTGAAAAGTCTTTTGCAAGGTCAAAGTAGAAGTCTCTAGTGAGTAGTACAGCTTTTTTTACTTGTACTTTATTCTCTTCCCTCAATAGAGTAAAAATAACCACATCATTTGGTTTATTCATCTTCGCTCCATTAATAGGGTCAAGTCTGAGGGCAAATGTATAGATTTCATCAAACTCGATCTCGTCAGTGAGGTTGATAGTGACAGAAATTGGCTCACTAGTAACTGCAAAAGCAGGAATCGGTGTAATCTCCTTAGGAATAGAGATGGCTGATGAAGGCAGTAACTTTACATTGCCTTTACTATATTTTTTTGCTGCTTCTTCATCAATTGATATGGAGATGGCCTTCTCGCCCTCAGTAGATAGCGTAAGGTGAGCTCTGAGGTCAATAGTGGTCTGCTCAATTTCAGGCTTATCGATCTCTATACTGCGTAAGGTATAGGGGTCCGCCAACTCGGTCTTGTCTTTGGTAATGATCTCTAGGGTGGCACTTTGCTCAGTGAGCTCTCCGCCCTCAAGGTGCTTCTCTTTATCGCACGAAGCTAGAGCTAGAGAGATCAAGAGAAGTACGATGCTCTTACATACCCAGTTATTTGTATTCATAGTGTTGTCGTCTTACTTGTTTAATACTCTTTGCTTATCAATGAGAGAGGTAAGGGTGCCATAAGGCATCGTCTCTACTACATTGCTGGCATCTAGCTCTGTGTGGTAATACGCCACGCCTGCCTTATTGGGTGCTTGCCAGTAAAGGATGGATTGCATACGAGGTAGCTCGTCTAGTGAGAAGTGGGTCTCATCCATAAAGCCCTCTTTCTGATCTTTTCCCTTGAAGCTTGCTGAGGGTAGATACCTATTGTCTTTCCATTGGAGTGCCTCACTCTCAAAATTTGAGAGACGGTATTCCAATACCTTCTTATTGAAGATGATCCAAGTGGCTTTCTCGATCTCCGCACGAGCTTCCTCAAAGGGTGCCTCAATAGCTAGGAAGACTTTATTGGCACCACCTGCTACAGCTGTGATCTTGGAGAGTAATTGGGTAGTCTCTTCCTTGGTAATCAATTGGAAGTTTTCAGGGAGCTTTACACAGATACCGTCGAAGCCATATTTGCTAATCGCGTCAACTTGCTCTTTGGTATCTTTAGTCGCCTTGGCTAGAGCATTGGTATGTAGCTCTTCGGTAAGGGACTTTTCGAGGTTTGCGAGTTGCTCAGCTTGCTCTTCAGGTGTTAGTGGAGTCTCCAAGTCTTTCCAGCTATTTCTAAGTTTATCGCGCTGACGTTTGAACTTTGTCTTGAGCTCATCGGCACACTGAGTGTCAATGGCGTGGAAGTCAATAGCATTGAGTACTTTGGTTTTCTTTACTTGTTGTGTGGTAGACAGGTCTTTCTCCATCCAACCAAGTAACTGGTGTCGGCTATCCTTCACCACTACTACATCCAGATAATCAGGTAGCCTGTAGAGCTGTGCTCCTGAGCCACCATCAGCACCCCATCCATAGTGCATTGCCATGACGATGGGTCGGCCAAGTAGGCTATTTTTATAACTCTCAAGAGTTTCGGTATTGATTTCATTGCGTGGGGTAACCACCTCAGCAGGCTCTATTCTTACATTTTTGTTGCAAGAGAGTAGTGCGAGACCTATGATTGTGGCAAGTACCCACTTAGTCATTTTCTTATTCATAACGATTACTTCCTCATCTGTTTAGTTTCTTTTTGCCCACCATAGGGGTGCTCCATAGCTATCTTTACCTCCAATGTCTTGGATGGCGGCAGCTACGTTTGTGGCATTCTGAGTCTTCTCGCTTGAGACAAACTTTAGGCGTTGCATACCGCCAGTGTCTCTTCCATTGACTTGGGTGATTTGTTGTACCTCACCTGAACTTGAATTAACAACTGCAGGGAGAAGGTTGGGGTAGCCTGTCCTACGCCACTCGCTCCACGCCTCTACAGTATTATAAGGGAAGAGCGCGATCCACTTTTGTGTGATGATCTTGGCCTTTTGCTTCTCTACATCGCCATTGGCATCGTCCCAATTGACTGTGATATCAGAGCTAAAGTCGGGTAAACTAGTCTCAGGTAGGACTTTATCAACAAAGCCACCTCGCTTATTGGTATTCTGTAGATACTCCTCTGGAAGCTCTACACCCCATTGCTCACAAGATAGGCGGATGCCCTCTTCATAAAGCTCTTTTGCCGACTTGTCACTTACGTTCCAACCAAGTAGCTTACCTTCGGCTTTCAGGAAAGCCACCTCAGCTGCGGTAAGCAGATAGATGGGGCTTGATGACGTGATATTAGGGCTAGAGTAGCTAGAGATGATTGCCGCATTGCCTTTAATAGAGTTGCTTGGTGAGCGCAAGCCAAAGGGTTTTCCGTCTCGTACCTTAGTAAAGTATGCATCAGTGCGAGGGTCGTTGAACGCTAGTAGGTATTCCACGATATCAGCTCCAACTCGAGAGTCGTTCCATCCATTGGTTTTTGCTAAAGGGTTGTCAGTAGTTGGTGTCTTAGCATTCAGGGCGTTGGACTCAATCACCCCATTAGCTACTGCCCACTCAGCATATTCCTTAGCCAGTTCAGGGGCTACTCCAGATATACGGATAGACATACGAAGAATTAGTGATCTTGCGTAGGTGGCCCAGTTTCTAAGATTGCCACCATACATTCCATCATAATCTGCATACATGGCAGAGGCACCTGCAGGACCCATCAAAGACTCTGATGCTTTCTTTAGATCCTCAAGCATATTTTTGTAAAGCTCCTCTTGGGTGTCGTAAGGTACAGAGAGGTTGGCGCCATTAACCTTTGAGTAAGGTAGAGGGCCATAAATGTCCGAGATATAGTGAGTGATGGCCACTCTCGTAATGGTGGCAAGTGCCATTGCTGGGTGGTTGATATCGCCATCAGTAGCACCATATACACTCATATAGTCTGGAAGAAGGTGCTTGGTAAAGGTATCTTCCATAGGATAGTCATTCCAACCAATTCTTGGGCTGTACGCAGCAAAGTCAGAGACAAAGCTAGGGGCACCAGCAAAGCCAGAGTAGGGGGATAGCATATCAAAGGTCATCTGATAACCATTCTCTTGATTAGGGATGAGCCATTGAGCAAGTTTATTGACCTGTGAGCCACCTTTGGGTAGACTACCGAGGTCATCTCTTGTAACACCTCCAAGGTCACGGTTGTACTCCTCAAAGTTCTTGGTACATCCCACTAGGGAAGCACCTAGGAATAGTGCGACGAGGGGGAATAATATCTTATTCATAGTTGTTGTCTTTCAATAAACGCATTAACCATTAAAAGTCTACCTTGACATTGAAGCCAAAGCTAGTCTGAGTAGGCATCATAAAATAGTCAAGCCCCTGTGAATAGTTGCCTGTACTAGAAACTGCCTCAGGGTCGAATGGAGCCTTATTGTATAGGAAGGCTAGATTGCGACCGAAGAGAGATAGGTGGACACCCACAGCATCATTAAACCACTTTCTTGGTAGGTTGTAAGCTATATGAGCCTCTTGGATACGTATATTAGTGGCATCATAGGTGTAGTATTGAGCCATACGTTTGCTACCTACCGTGGTATAAAAGCGCTCGGGATTCATAAAGATGTTGCCATCCTGGACGTATCCACGGTCACGTGCAGCAGCTGTGCGCTCTGAAACTCCATAATTGTCAAGTGCTGCCTGCGTCATGGAAACAACGACACCCCCAAAACGACCAGTAAGTGTTGCCCCTACGGCCAATCCTTTGTAAGAGATTTCATTACTCCACCCTGCATTGACCTTTGGAAGGACAGTACCTAGCTTTACCCGCTCTTTTGCGTCAAGCCCTCTAATTCCGAGAGAACCATCGGCATTGAGGATGATGTCACCTCTGCTGTCGCGACTAAAGTCTTGTTCGGTATAGATATCTCCAAGGGTTCCCCCTTTTTGGAGAACGTACTTTATGCCTAGAGCACCTATTTCGAGGAATTCCTTAGATTCTTTCTCCTTAGTAATAGGGTTGGTATAGTTCTCAGCTAGCTCCTTAATTTCATTGTGGTTATATCCAAGGGTGAGATTGGAGTTAAAGGCCCATCCATCATTATTTCCTAGGTGTAGCCCTGCAGCCAGCTCAATACCTTGGTTGCGTACCATACCCGTTTGGAGATACATGCCGCTATAACCAGATCCTGCTGGTACTGTGACGAAGAATGTTTGGTTTTTCGTGTCTGTGAGGTAGTAGGTCATATCGAGTGTAAAGCGATTGCTAAACCACTTGCTTGAGAAGCCCACTTCGTAAGAGTCGGTTCGCTCAGGGTAAAGCTCTCCAACAGGGAAATGGGTCAGATCGCTATAGCCCTTAGTCTTAAAGTCCTTCACGAGGGTAGGGGTGGTTAGACCTCTTTGGAAAGGTGAAGCTACCGAGCTGAATGAGGCTCTTACCTGTAGATAACCTAGCACTGGGGAGATCTTAGTCTTAGTATCGGCACTAAGCATATCAGTGATCACGCCTGAGAGACCTACAGATGGGTAGAAGAATGACTTGTGAGGTGAATTGGCTAGCTGGGAAGCCCAGTCGTTACGGCCTGTCACAGTCAGGAATAGGTAAGAATTAAGACCTAGCTCCAAGCTCCCGAAGATACTTTGAGTTTGCTCAATCCAACCCTCAGGGAAAGCTACACTCTTCTCGTGATTTTGGTCAATATTGAAGGTGTTGAATAGATTGGCAGCACCTGCATCTCTGAGTGGTCCTCTTACTGTGGAGCTTTCAAAACGAGTGTCTTGAATAGAAGCTCCTAGGGTGGCATTGATATTTAGCCTTTGACTACCCAGTTCAAAGCTCTTATTAAAGGTGCTCAATACATCGGCATAGGTTTGGCGGTCGGTTGACTTTTCCTCTCCGTAATAGCCGTTCTTGGCACTCTCTACATTGATCTTTTCAGTGGTAGCATATCGGCTATCTGTGGCTAGTCCATTGGTTACATCGGAGCGTACACGCCCTTGAATGTTCCACTTCTCTGCCTCGTTCCACTTCATAAGGTCGTAGGCTACGGTAGCAGAAAGCATGTAGCGCTCTCTCTTGCTGTGTCGTAGGTTTCGATAGGCAACCCAAAAAGGATTCTGAAGTGTGTATTCACCAGCTCCATACCGCCAATTTTGTACATATATGTTTCTGTCGGCATCAAACTGCTCAAAGTTCTTTACATTGTCTGTGTGCTCTCCTCTAGGCATCAAGTAAGCAGAAGCAAGGGGGTT
Source organism: Porphyromonas sp. CAG:1061 (assembly GCF_000435035.1). Lineage (NCBI taxonomy): Bacteria > Pseudomonadati > Bacteroidota > Bacteroidia > Bacteroidales > Porphyromonadaceae > Porphyromonas > Porphyromonas sp. CAG:1061. Next base: position 12,036 of record NZ_HF988861.1, read on the forward strand.
CATATACTCACCTTGGTTCACCATGTTATTGTGCTTTTGGATGATATAGCTGGTGGAGAGGTCTATAGATAGACGATCCTCAAGAAGTGAAGAGGTATTACGAGCGGTGAAATTGTAGCGCTCATACCTATTATTTGGTACCAAGCCCCATGAATTAGTCGTGCTGACCGAGAGATAAGTTTGGTTGCGATCTGAACCTCCAGATACGGAGACAGAGTTATTGGTATTGAATGCAGTCTGCAAGAAGTCTTCAATTCTATAATAGCCATCGCACTGGTTGCCTATTGGGCTGCCCCATGAGGTTTGTCTGCCATCGCTTCCATAGCGGTACTGAAACTCAGGAAGCCACATTGGAACTCCCCAATCATTATTGGTCGAGAAAGTAACTCTTGGCTTTCCAGAGGCACCCTTTTTAGTGGTGATGAGGATCGCACCATTGGCTGCAGCACTACCATAAAGTGCTGCTGCTGAAGCACCTGTGAGGACACTGATGCTCTCAATATCATTGGGGTTGATATCAGCGGCACCCTCAGTACTACCATTGGAATCAAATTGTCCTGATCCTTGCTTGGTCGTAGTAGAGAAGATGGGCACACCATCAATCACATAGAGGGCGTTATTATTGCCATCAATAGATTTCGTACCACGCATGACCACTTTACTAGCACTACCCATACCTGCAGAGCTACTATTGATGGTCACTCCGGCTACTTTACCATTGAGGTTATTCACAAAGTTGGCATCTGCTAGTTTGTTAAGAGCCTCGCCTTTGAGCTCTTGGACGTTGTAGGAGAGGGCTTTCTCGGAGCGTTTGATACCGAGTGCGGTGACTACTACTTCATCGAGGAGTTCATTATCTTCTTGGATAACGATGTTGAGGGTGGTTTGGCCGTTGATAGGTACCTCAATAGTCTTGTATCCCACGTAGGAGACACGTATGGTACCATTCTTTGGCACTCCAGTTAGTGTAAATTCACCATCTAAGCTAGTTAGCATACCTTTGGAGGTATCTTCTACTAGCACTACAGTGGCCCCTATTACGGGCTCATTGTAAGTGGCGTCCGTGACCACACCTTTCACGGTGATGGTCTGGGCTAGAGCATTGGGTGCAGTGAGTCCAAGGAGCATCACGAGGAATGCGATACGGACTTTGCACAAGTAGTTGAAACTCATACCTTAGTTTTTGAACGTATTAAATTATAAAACAATTATTACTCATGTTCCACTTCGTATTCGTTAGGTGCGAATGTGGTTGTACAGCAAAGAAAAGGTGGTTACTCCCCTTTTTATTCCTTGTTAGCAGTTACAAAGGTACCAAATTATAGTATCAATGGCTAAGCCTTGCAAAAATATTTTAATTGGAGCCTCTATTAGACAACTCTATTCTAATTAAGAGGTTCTTCTGAAAAGTGCCATTTTCAGACATTTGCCTGCAAATGTTTTATGACGATGCAGGAGGATTTTTACACATTGAATTATAGGCCGTTGGGAGCCCTCTTGTAAATAGCTGATAATCAGTGCCGTATTTTGTCGTTTGCCGAGTTGCAACTAAGCGATCGGTTAGTTGCAACAAAGCAAATGCTTAGTTGCATCTCGTCAAATGCTTAGTTGCAACTCAACTTTTGCTTTCTTAACTAGGGTGTGGATCTTCGTGTTGCATTCTCCTTAACTGAGGTGGCTAATCGGACTTTTATGCAATAAAAAAGTCTCCTAGGATCGGGGAGGATGCCTAGGAGACTTTGTATGGTGTTGTGGGGGAAGTTACTTTTTGTAACGCTCGGTGAGAACGCGAAGCATATCGGTTGTCATGCTATCGAGGTCGTACTTGGGTGCCCAGCCCCACTCTTCGCGAGCACAAGTGTCGTCGAGTGAATTTGGCCATGACTCTGCAATTGCCTGTCTGAGTGGGTCTACGTCATAGACCATCTCGAAGCTGGGCATCTGTCGCTTAATAGCGGCGTAGATATCTCCTGGTTGGAAGCTCATGCTGGCGATGTTGAAAGAGTTGCGGTGAATGAGCTTAGTAGGATCGGCCTCCATTAGCTGTACCATGGCGTGTAGTGCATCGGGCATATACATCATATCCATGTAGGTGCCTTCGGCGATTGGGCAGACAAACTTGCCCTCTTGTACTGCCTTGTAGTAGATATCTACTGCGTAGTCTGTGGTGCCTCCACCGGGGAGTGCTACATTGGAGATAAGGCCAGGGAAGCGTACTGAGCGGGTATCTACTCCGAAGCGACGGTGGTAGTAATCGCCAAGCAATTCGCCTGATACCTTGGTGACGCCATACATGGTGGTAGGACGCTGTACGGTGTCTTGAGGGGTCTTATCTTTAGGAGTGCCAGGACCGAAAGCTCCGATAGAGCTAGGGGTGAAGACGGCACAATTCATCTCGCGTGCCACCTCTAGGGTGTTGAATAATCCGCCGAGTCCTATTTTCCAAGCCAGCTGAGGTTTGTTTTCGGCTACTGCCGATAGGAGTGCAGCAAGATTGTAGATGGTATCAATATTGTATTTCTTCACCACGTCGGCAATCTGCTGTGCATTGGTGATGTCCACCTCTTCGCAAGGACCACTCTCTAGGAGCTCTTGCTTTGGTGGTTGAGCCTTGATGTATCCTGCTACTACCTGCCCTTCTTTGTAGATTCCTCTCAGGTACATGGCTAGCTCAGTGCCGATCTGACCTGTAGATCCAATGATAAGAATGTTCTTCATCTCGTGTCTTGAAACTATGTGATGTTGTGTGATATTTTTCCTTTGGCAAAGATAGGTAATAATTTTGAGGTGGAGGGGAAATGGCGAGGAAATTGTAGGGTATAAAGAGAGTCCCAACTCCAATAGGCCAACGGCGAATCAATCTCGCCGACGTGACCTATCTGGAATCAGAGTCAGAGGTGACGCATTAGGGTAAGGACCTCGGGAGAGGTCCGTGTCTTGGAGGTGCCTTGTCGGACAGGTCGGACGAGTCGGACAAGTCGGACGAGTCGGAAGAAGAATACCCCAGAGGGGACCCCTCCGCTGGGGTTCTCTCTTATGGACACCCCTTTGAATGCCTTGCGGTAAGCCCTTTCTAATGGGTAACTACCGCTGTTTTTATGTAGTTAGCGGGAATTATGGTAGATTTGCGGTAGTTATCGGTTGAATTGCTACGGTTGGTATGAGGTGGAAGGCATTAAACCTCACCGAGTTTGTAGCATCATAACATTGAAGATTAGGCTTTGTGGCCATAGTGCTGCAAAGGGATTTTTAGAGAAAGGAAAGGAATATGAAAAGTATGAATATCAAGGAAAGAATCGGGTCGCTACTTATTATGATGACCCTATTGATAGGACTTCCAATGGTGGCTTCTGCTCAGGAGGATAGTGCTGCAAAGATTGTGGCCAAGGAGACTGAGCACGACTTCGGGGTATTCAAGGAGAGCGATGGCGATGTGAGCCATGTCTTTGTGGTGAAGAACGAGGGCAAGTCGCCTCTAGTGATCACCCGTGTGATCTCTTCTTGTGGTTGTACTACTCCTACGTTTACCAAGGAGCCAATTGCCCCTGGTAAGAGCGGTGAGATCAAGGTGGTCTACAATCCTACTGGACGAGTTTACCCTTTTGTAAAGACTGTTTCTGTCTACAGCAATGGCAAGAAGGGGCCGCTAGTACTCACCATTAAGGGTGAAGTGGTGCAATAAAAAGTCCCTCTGCCCTTGGCGATCGGGCAAGAGATCTCTATGAAATAAGATAACGCTTGAACCCTCTGGTGCCACTCTGTGGTGGCTAAGAGGGTTCATTGGCATAATAATAACAACGAAGCATTAGTGAGGAGAAATGAATAGGCAGGAGCCAGAGATAGAAAAGGGGACAGGGACAGTGATGCAAGACCTCCGGGAGCAGTCGTGGCGTGATGGGCTGTGGCTTGGGTGTTGTTATATAGTACAGGCGTTGGCGCTTTTGCTTTATCGCTTTGGAATTATCTCCACGCTCCTTTTTGTGGCTGGCTTTGTAGCGGTGCCAGTCGTTATTTATAAGGTAGGGACACGGTATAGAGACCTTACTAAAGGTGGCTATGCACGGTATCTCGAGGTGACGAGCTATCTCTCTTGGACCTATCTGGCATCGCTAATGGTGGCATTTCTCGCCTATTTTGTCGCCTTCTCGCTTCTCCTAAAGGATGCCACCTTTATTGGGATGATGGAGGAGTCGCTCAATTTGCTACAGGAGATGACTAAGGATATTGATGGGTATCAGGAGGCACTCAGTCAGCTGAGAGGGCTTACCCCGTTGCGAATTGCCTGGACGGTGGTCTTTAATATGATCGTACAAGGGCTTCTATACATATATATAGTGAGTATCTTTATCAAGCGAAATCGACCCAATGGAGGAGAACAAATGTAGTCTGGACCTGACGATACTGATTCCCCTCTTCAATGAGGAGGAGTCGCTCCCAGAGCTACACGAGTGGATCTCTCGTGTGGTGAGTAAAATGGGGGTGTCGTACGAGATCCTATTCATCAATGATGGGAGCACCGATGGCTCGTGGAAGGTAATCAACGAGCTACGGAGCAAAGACCCTCACGTGGTGGCGGTGAGTTTCAATCGCAATTATGGCAAGTCGCCCGGTCTTCAAGTGGGCTTTACGAAGTCTCGTGGGGAAGTAGTGATCACGATGGATGCTGATCTCCAAGACTCTCCTGATGAGATTCCCGAGCTCTACCGTATGATCAAGGTGGAGGGGTACGACGTCGTGAGTGGCTGGAAGAAGAAGCGGTACGACCCGCTTTCCAAGACCCTTCCGACCAAGCTATTCAATGCTACGGTGCGGCTCTTCTCGGGCATTCCTCTGCACGACTTCAATTGTGGATTGAAGAGTTATCACTGGCGGGTGGTGAAGAATATCGAGGTCTATAATGATATGCACCGCTTTTTGCCTTATATGGCGAAGCAGGCGGGTTTCCATAAGATTGGCGAAAAGGTGGTTCAGCACCGTCCACGGAAGTATGGGCATACTAAGTTTGGGATGAGTCGCTTTGTCAATGGCTACCTCGACCTATTGGTACTTTGGTTTACCGGACGATTTGGTCGGAAGCCGATGCACTTCTTCGGGCTTTGGGGGAGTGTAATGTTTCTCATCGGTTTCATTGCTCTCGTGGTGCTAGCGGTTCATAAGCTGGTGGCCCTTCGGAGTGGTGTCCCTGCACGGTTGATTACCGATCTGCCCTATTTCTATGTCTGCCTAGTCGCCATCATCCTCGGCGTACAGCTATTTCTCGCTGGATTTATTGGCGAACTCTTGGCTCGTCAGTCACCTACACGCAATCATTATATCATCGATGAAGAGATTTGAGCATTTACTCCTCCCACTCGTGGCTTTGATGCTGATGAGTTGCCAGGAGGGCACTGGTCAGATGGAGTATTTCCACGAAAGTGGAAGTCGTTTCCATACCCTTTACAATATCACTTACGAGGCACCCGAGTTGCTCACCGAGCAGATCGATAGCACCATGACCGCCTTCAATGCTTCGCTCAACCCCTTTGATAGCACTACACTCATCTCCCGCATCAATCGCAATGAGACGGTGGTGATGGACGAGATGCTCCGCACAGTGGTGGCTAAGTCGCTAGAGGTGAGCCGAGCCACCGAAGGGCGGTACGATATCACTGGTGCCCCTTACTTTGATGTCTGGGGCTTTGGGACGAAGAAAGGGGTGACACGACAGGCTACGGAGGCGGAGCTAGATAGCATCGCCACCTTTGTGGGCTGGCAAAAGCTAGTGCTACAGGGCGATAGCCTCATCAAGGCCGATCCAAGGATGACGCTCAACCCCTCCTCCCTCTCCAAAGGGTATGTGGTGGATCTCGTGGCGGCAACACTGGAGCGATATGGGGTGACCAACTATCTGGTGGAGATCGGTGGTGAGATTGTGGCGAAGGGGGTAAATCCCGATGGCCATTGCTGGAGAGTGGGGATCAATAAACCGACCGAGGATAGCACCTCTACCATTAGCGAGCTGGCCTATTCGGTGGAGCTGTGTGACGGCGAAGGGATGGCGTCGAGTGGCGACTATCGCAATTTCAAAGTGGTGGAGGGCAAAAAGGTGGCACATACTATTGATGTGCTGAGTGGTCGTCCCGCCCACCAAGATATCCTGAGTGCTACGGTGGTGGCCCCTACCTGTATGGAGGCCGATGCCTGGGCAACGGCACTGATGGCGGTGGGGCTGGAAAGAGGAAAGCAGTTGCTTGAGCAGCAACCACAGCTTAAGGTCTGCCTTATCTACAGTGACCACGCCACCGGGGCACTGAAGACCTACAACAATGGGCTTGAACTACATGAGATAAAGTGATGAGCAAGAGTATCGAAGAGACGATCGAGGGGAAGTGGCACGAGACGCTACAGGAGATCCGCCTACAGCTACGCCGTGGTATGGATGGCGAAACCTCTACCAATCAGCGTAAGATGGGATTGGATTATGAGGTGAACTTTGGGGTCAACCTCCTAAGGCTACAAGAGCTGGCCAAGTCACTACCAAAGGAGGAGGAGTTGGCCGACCTGATGTGGCATAAGAAGGTACGGGAGATGAAACTTCTTTCTCTGATGATACGCTCCGTTGACACCCTCACCATGGAGGAGGCACTCACCTTAGCAGACGAAGTGGAGACACTCGAAGTGGCGGAGCAATTGGTCTTCCGACTCTTTCGTCGTGCCCCTTTTGCTGCGGAGCTGCTCTCCACTCTCTTTGAGCGGAAGTACGATCGCCATACCCCTTCAGCTACCCTTCCCTACCTACTGCTTAATCATCTGGCGGGCGAGGAGGGCGTTACCGCCACCTTGATAGAGCAGGCTACCCCACAGATCGTGGCTGACTTTGTGGCGCCCGATTTCTATAGTAGCAGCGTTATCTATCATGCATTGGTAAAGGTGGCGTCGCTGCGTCCTGATATCGACCTTACCCCACTTTGCAACGAGCTACTTTCGAAGGGCAAAGGGACGAGTAAGGAGTTGGCACAACAGTTGGTCGAACTAGCCCAAGAGCAGCAGTAAAAAGCTATGAACGTCTCCATCCACCCCTCTTGGCAAAAGGCGCTACAGCCCGACTTTGATCAGCCTTACTTTGAGCAGATCACCAATGTTGTACGTCAGGCTTATGCCACCAGTGTGGTCTATCCGCCGGCCCCTTTGATCTTCAATGCCTTCAACCTCACCCCCTTTGATCAGGTGAAGGTGGTGATACTCGGGCAGGACCCCTACCACGGTCCAGGGCAAGCGATGGGGCTCAGCTTCTCGGTGCCGAATGGCGTGCTCCTTCCTCCCTCCCTGCAGAATATATATAAGGAGCTGGAGAGTGACCTCGGGCAGAAGCCACCGCAGAGTGGCGACCTCACCCATTGGGCAGAGCAAGGAGTGTTGCTCCTCAATTCTACCCTTACCGTTCAGGCACATCAAGCCCGCTCCCACTTCGCCGTGGGGTGGCAAAGGCTCACCGATCGGGTGATTCAGCTATTGAGCGAGCAGCGGTCCAATATCGTATTTATCCTTTGGGGCGCCGACGCACAGCGGAAAGCGTGGATGATTGATGAGGAGAAGCATAAGATCCTTAAGGCACCTCACCCATCGCCCCTCTCCGCCTATCGTGGGTTCTTTGGTTCAAAGCCCTTTTCGCAGACCAATTTCTACTTAATTAGTCATCATATAACGCCCATTCAATGGGTGTAATAACCATTAAAGTAAAAGAACTAGCACATATATGAATATTGCAATTGTAGGCGCCTCAGGTGCCGTTGGACAAGAGTTGATCAAGCTACTAGAGGAGCGTCACTTCCCATATACCTCTCTCCGACTATTCGGTTCGAAGAGAAGTGCCGGGACGAAGTACACCATCAGAGGTCGTGAGATAGTGGTGGAGCAATTGGAGCATGGCGACGCCTTCAAAGGGATTGATATCGCCTTCGTTTCGGCTGGCGGTGGCACCTCATTGGAATTTGCCGAGACCATCACCAAGCACGGCACGCTGATGATTGATAATTCAAGTGCCTTCCGTATGGATAAAGAGGTGCCTCTGGTGGTGCCTGAGGTCAATGCCAAGAGGGCACTTGAGGCACCCAAGCGGATCATTGCCAACCCCAATTGTACCACTATTCAGATGTTGGTGCCCCTAAAGGCAATCAACGACCTCTCGCCCATCACCAAGGTACACGTCGCTACCTATCAGAGTGCGAGTGGAGCCGGGCAGTCGGGGATTGAGGAGCTGCTGGAGCAGACCCATCAATTTGCCGAGGAAAGGGAGCTGACGGTAGAGAAGTTTGCCTATCAATTGCTCTTTAACCTTATTCCACAGGTGGATCAATTCACTGAGAATGGCTATACCAAGGAGGAGTTGAAGATGATCAATGAGACTCAGAAGATTATGGAGCAACCTATCCAAGTGAGTGCTACCTGTGTCCGCGTACCGGTGCTGAGAGCCCACTCCGAAGCCATCTGGGTGGAGACAGAGCAACCACTAACGGTGGAGCAAGTACAAGAGGCTATCCGCCACGCCAAGGGGGCGGTGCTGATGGACCAACCAAGCGAACAGGACTATCCGATGCCACTCTATCTCTCTGGTAAAGATGATATCTATGTGGGGCGAATCCGCAAGGATCTCACCAATCCCAATGGTATTGCTTTCTGGTGTGTGGGTGACCAAATCCGCAAGGGTGCCGCACTCAATGCCATTCAGATCGCCGAGTACCTCGTCGCCAATAGATAAGTATAGAGTTTGACTGGTTACAAAGCACCCGCGAGGGTGCCATTCAGATGGCCCCCAGTCGGAGG
>NZ_HF988862.1:0-1658 GCF_000435035.1 Porphyromonas sp. CAG:1061
CTTACACACTTTTTGGGTTACTACCTTCTCCAGACGATACTACTTGAGCATCGCTGTGCAATGTACTAAAACTTTAAGACTTGAGACTGTTACACGAAGGCGATCTGCGGCGTTGCTTTTGGAATTCGGTCTAGGTCACGTACGCAAGTAAGCTCCCTTCGGTCTCATCCTCAGCGCCTTGCATCTCATCCTTCGTGCAACATTCTCTGGAGAGGTGATTGTAAAAAGAGAGACCGCTAAGCCGTTGAATGCACCTAAAATCGGTGCACGCGTCTTAGCAGTCTCCTTTAGTACAGCAAAGATAACTCACATAAAAGATATAACCAAATGGATATCACTCAATTTGCCAAAGTGTTTCCTCAAAAGATGGCGGGGTAAGGACTGCGTCCATAGTGCTTGACTACCATAGCCAAGCACGCTGGTCCACAATCCATCGCATCTTTTTGATTAACACATTTCACATCTTGTATCATCAATTACAATCGTTGTAGCTGCTCTGTACTCTGTATTTGTTGCTTTTTTGTCGTTTTTAAGCGATAATTAATTTTCACTCCAAATCTGCTTCTATCTTGATCTTCATTTTGAGTAAAGATAAGACCTTGATAACTCGTTGAATATTTGTCAACAGCTTGTCTCAAAATGTCATTCCAATAAAAAGTGATAGTCAAACGATTTTCATAGAAAGTCTTTTGTAATGACAGATTTAAGATATGCTGAGGCTGAATGAGGAAAATTCTTGAATATCCTTTGCCCGTAAACTGATAATTGAACTTTATATCTATTGAAGGGAAAGAAAAGGTATTCTGTAAATTAACGAAAGGGAGTGGTCTAAATAAGCACTCCTCTTTTTGTGGCTCCAATTCTAAATAGTTGACATTAAACATATATGCCAACGTCAAGGAAGGTCGGTACCAGCCCACAACTGTATTATAATTTAATAAGAGGGTGAGATTATGTTGCTTTTTTAGATTATACCATGAACTCCTTACAGTTCTATGATCTTCATTCCATACCACCTGAGACAGAGGGAGAATAGGGTCTTGAATGTACTGGTAGTTTGCCGAAAAATATAATGATCGCCATATTAAGGAGTAGTCAAAACTATGGGTCAATTGTGGACGGAGACTGGGATTACCCTCTTGGATATTATATCGATTGAGGTAATATGAATAATTACCTAGCAATCCTAGAGAAGGTCGAATCGTACTATACTTATAGCTTAGAGAATGCGACGTATTCTTTATAGGGAAAGCTACAGAGAAATATGGTAACAATTGATTTGAAGAAAAATCCTCTCTCCTTTCTTTGGCTTGGAATAGATAATTTCCTTTTTCATATCGCAGTCCTATATTGCCATTGAATTTTCCGAGATGAAACATCATTCCTGCATAAAGAGCAAAAATACTTTCTTTTGACTGGGAATCCCTCTTTTCTTCCATAGTGCTATGTGTATTATTGGAGAGGACATTCCTATTTTGGAGGTAATCGTATTGACCTCCGATCTGAAGTGTTATTTTCTCATTGATAGGTGTCGTTACATCAGCCATTAAGGAGGCTAATTGGTTTTGACTGCCATTATCGTTTTCTAATTGATTCTCTAAGTTACCCAGCTCTTCTTTCGTGATCTGGTTTCTATTTGCATTTGATACAGCATAATC
>NZ_HF988862.1:1738-1977 GCF_000435035.1 Porphyromonas sp. CAG:1061
CGACAATATGATTATAATCACTAATGTCTGTAAGAGTGGTTTTGCTATCAAATTCTATTTTGTTATTGCTTCCTTCCAGCACTTTGCTACTTGACATCCCTGTCTCTGATAGATGGGTCTTATACCCATCCCATGCAATATTTAGAGTGTGGGTTAAGGATGGAATAAAGTCTACACCAAACGAATAATTAATCATTTGTGTATTGCTTGGATACGAGATCAGATGATTATCTACCTCA
>NZ_HF988862.1:1989-5806 GCF_000435035.1 Porphyromonas sp. CAG:1061
ATCAGATGATTATCTACCTCAAAAGCATTATTTGACATCCTGAATTGTATGTCCTGAATACTCTTTTTCTGAAACCCATCATAATTAGCAGACCCATAGAGTGTAAGATTATTTATAGAGTAACTACCACTGAGATTTTCACTATGTGACCAAACTCTACTTTTTTCTATCGCACTACTAAGACTAAGACTCAACCCTTGATTCGGTCTAATGGTTGTGATTCTAATAATTGCACCCACCTCGCTACCGAATTCAATTCCGGGATTATTATTTACTTCTATCTTCTTGATTGTCTTTACATCTAAGGATGAAATCTCTGACATAGATAACACCTTACGATTGTTAATGTAGAATATTGGAGAAGACCCATTTAAGGTTTTAATTGCTCCACCCATATTGATAATTCCAGGTAATGCCTGAAGGAGCTTCCCAATATCAGTGTAATTTTCCAAGGGTGTTCCTGATACTAAGCTTTCAATGCTTCCAGAGCTATTGATTTTAACGGCTGGATGTTTTGCTCGGATAACTACTTCATCAAGAAGCTGTGTGTCTGGATTGAGCTTTACAACAACAAAAAGAGAGTCTAACTTATCGTAAGATGTTTTGTAGCCAATGGAACTAACCCTTAGCCAAAGCACATCATCGCACCTACTATCCACATTCAAACTAAAAAGCCCCAGCTCATCTCCTATAACTCCATCAATAACAGTACTATCAGTTCGGTGAATAGAGATTGTCGCGAATGGAATTGCTTCATTTGTTGTAGAGTCAATCACTCTTCCGCTAACTGTTTGTGAGTAAGAGTAAAAAACACATGAGCAAACTAGAAATAATAATATGAGAATACGTTTCATAACTTACTTACTAATGCTAAAATATCAATCCCCTGGTCTAAAGGCTCTACTTTATCCCTTCTGCAATTATTGGGCTTTCCTAGTAAGCCATATTCATTTGAATAATATTTCAGACGGCAGTTCTTGTATGTGCTCCTCCAAACCATACTAAATATTATTGCTTGAGTATTAATTTCTAGAGACTATTGCACGAAGGCGATCTGCTACGTGGATTTCGGGATTCGGGCTCTGTCACGTACGTGAGTACGCTCCCAACGCCCTGGTTGGGCCTTGGTGCCTTACGGCACCTTGCCCTCACCCTCAGCGCCTTGCATCTCATCCTCATTCAGAGTCTCAGCACATTTGAATCAAATATGGAGAAAGGTACTTCGTGCAACATTCTCTTCTAATGCAAAGGTGACGAATTATATTCAATTACACACTACACAAAAATGTAATTCTTTGAGTTCCTTTGAATTTCCACACTTTTGTGTCAGGGGTTACGCATTAGGTGTATATTTATAAGTTAATGACTCTATAAAATAGGAGAAAGTAGTGATTCAAATGCCTGTTTATAACAAACTGATAATCAACACCATATAAAATCTAAAACTTAGTTGCAACTAAGCGATCGGCGAGTTGCAACTAAGCAAATGCCGAGATGCAACAAAGCAAATGCTTAGTTGCAACTAAACTTTTGACCACTTAGCTGTTGTAACAATGATCTTATACAAGCTATTGAGTATAATGGAGTAAGGACCTCGTCAGAGGTCCCTGCCCCCCTTATTTGTGGTATGGATTTGTGCGTGGATGATAATTATGCACTCCATGTAATAGTCTGCTTATCCATTGATACCTTGATAAATACCACTCACAAGACTATTCTAATGCGTAATCTCTAATCTGCTATTAACTCCTTTAGGAAACTATAGAGGTGTTCCGCCATGACTTTCCGAATACATTATGATAGATATGTGGGTAGAAATGGGTAAATTTGTACTTTGATTAGGTATCTTAAATAATTGAGTAGTAAACGTATGAACTGGATAAGCGAAACTTTTCAAGCCATTGACTTGAATCAAATTGGTAGTGTATTTATAGCTCTATTTGCAGTGATAGATATTATTGGGGCTATCCCTATCATTATGAATCTCAAGCAAGCAGGGCAGAAGATTGAACCTTTTAAGACGGTTCTATTCTCTGCGATCATACTGATTGGGTTTCTATTTTTTGGAGAGTGGCTGCTTAGTTTCTTGAGTATCAATATTCAGAGCTTTGCTGCTGCGGGAGCTATTATCCTATTTCTACTCGCCTTCGAGATGATATTTGGGTATGAGATATTTCGCAATGATGCCCCAGGGGGATCCAACACACTTGTACCGCTGGTATTTCCGCTCATTGCTGGAGCGGCCTCTTTTACCACACTGCTATCATTTAGAGCCTCGTATGCTCTAGTGAATATTATCATTGCTACACTCCTCAACCTTGTTGTGGTTTATTTCGTTCTTAAGCGTCTTGACGTGGTAGAGCGACTGATCGGTCAAGGTGGTATATTCGTACTCCGCAAGTTCTTTGGCGTGATACTGATGGCGATGTCGGTTAAGTTTTTCACAGAGAACATCTCTTATTTGGTAGGAGTGATTAAATGATTATCAAAAGGCTTTCCCTTACCAATTACAAGAATATCAAAGCAGCTACCTTACAGTTTTCTGACAAGCTCAACTGTATTGTAGGGGGCAATGGTATGGGGAAAACCAATCTGCTTGATAGTATTTATATCCTCTCCTTTACCCGCTCGTATCAGTACCTTCCCGACTCCCTAATCATTCACCACGACGAGGAGATGGCGATCGTATCGGGAGAATACCAGCGGGAAGATGGGCAGAAGGAGAGTCTCGTTTTGGGACTTAGTCGGGGAAAGAGTAAAAAACTCAGGCGTAATAAAAAGGAGTACTGCCAGATGTCGGACCATATTGGGCTATTTCCTGCAGTGATGATAGCACCAGGTGATATGGATCTGATAAGAGGTGGCAGTGCCGAACGAAGGAGTTTTATGGACCAAATACTTTGCCAGGAATCTAGGGTCTATCTTACTGCAGCCAAAGGGTATAAAAACCTACTAGAGCAGAGAAATAGTTTGCTCAAACAACAAATGGGCTTAGATCTATCTCTGATTGAGGTGCTTAACCAACAGATGGCACCTCTTGCTGAGAAGATTACCGCTTTACGCAATGAATGGATTGGTAGAATCTCACCATTATTTCACAACTATTACAGCACCATCACTAAGGACAAGGAGTGTGTAAAGCTGACGTATGCCACCTCAATTGGAGTGCAAGAGCCTAAGGCGGAGGACTTTCTAACGGCATGGAAAAGCAATCTCCAAGAGGATCTCGCCTGTGGATATACTAGAGTAGGACCTCACCGTGATGATTTAATTATGTTGATAGATGACTTTTTGATCCGCAAGATAGGGTCACAAGGTCAGAATAAAAGTTATATGGTGGCTCTCAAGTTGGCTCAGTACAGTCTACTCTGCCAGCTACATCCAGATAACCTACCTATTCTACTCCTAGATGATATCTTTGACAAACTTGATGAGGATCGTGTTGAAAAAATAGTGGAGTTGGTGAGTGACACACGCTTTGGCCAAATTTTTCTGAGCGATACCAACCGTAAGTACTTAGACCAGATACTAGAGAATCTACCTATAGAAGCCTACACGATATTCCAAGCGAACGATGGCAATTTTCTAGACATCACTCCAGAGCGATGAGGTTTTATAAGACAAAATCTATCCGTGATATTATAGAGGGGTATCGGGAGAAGGAAAGCGGGTTACTGGCTACGATTGAGCTACAAAAGGAGCTTTATGAGCTGTGGAGGGGTCTGTCGGACAAAAGGCTTAATAGCATTAAGGTGACTTTTAAGGTACAAAAAGGGGAGAGGCTAAGTATCATCTGCCCCTCCCCTACTACGCTTAG
>NZ_HF988862.1:5855-22563 GCF_000435035.1 Porphyromonas sp. CAG:1061
GTCGCTCTTATATAGTGCAATCACTGATGGATTTTATGTCTGAAAACAATATCCCCCACCTAGAGATTAGGCTCAAATAGCCCGCTTAAAACCAATAGGTCTTTTCCTCAGTGACCAGAGCATCCATGCGCTGATCAAAAGGCTCCATAGGAAGTGGCTCTTCCATCACTTGTAGCTGGTACCCAATCGCAATCTTTTTCCGTATCACATCGTGATGCAGCTCAAAGTAGCGATCATAATAACCTTTGCCACGACCTACTCTACCGCCACAAGCATCAAATGCCACACCTGGCACGATCATCACCTCAGGCACTAACGCTTCAGAGATGTCATCTTTAGGCTCTAGTATTCCATAACCCGACAATTGGTAGTCTTGGGTATTTTGGAGCTTGTAAAAACGGATGGTCTGCTCATCTTCCACACGAGGTACCAGGAGCGTATGCCGACCTTGCTTACCGAGCATTTGGATCAGATAAGAGGTCTCTACTTCATCAGGCATACTGAGGAACAAGGCCACATTAGTTGCCTCTTCCTCTCTGAGCAATTCGAATGTTCGCTCAGCTATCTTCATAGAGATAGTAGTTCGTTCCTCAGGCGAGAGTTGTTTTTTCCTTTGTCTAATTATCGTCCGAATCTCCTTCTTCTCCATCTGTACTGTCGCTCATTTCGATTAAACTTGTAGTTGGTGAAGGTAGAGCAAGTGGGGAATAAATCCCCTGTGAGAATAGCTCCGACGCTTGCTTCACCATTGAGTCACTATAGCACCTCACTCGCCAGGCCTCTTTCTGACCATAAAGATAGTCTACAATAAGAGGATACAATATGTTATTGAGTGGTGTCTCTGCCTGAGAGATAAGGAAACTCCTCCGAGGTAACCCCTTGGACTGTGCAAAGGTAGCTAACTGCCAAACCAATCCCTGATTATCCAAAAAGCTATAGATATGCTCTGTATCCTCTAGTCGCTTGAGTAGATCACGGTGACGATCGGCATAGACAAAGGCAAACTGATGGAGATACCCTCTATTGAGCACCTCAGCATAGTAGCTATTCATACCGATGGTATCACGTGCCACAAACCTATCTGGCATTATCCCGCCACCGCCATACACCTCACGGCCGGCCTTAGTATGATAAACTAAATCACGCTCTATCTTGATGCTATCGGCAGAGAACATCTCACCCCCCAGCACTCTATCAATCCAGTCGTGTGCATACTCCTCATCTCCACCGAGCTGGTACTCTCTCTGAATAGAACGTCCAGAGGCAGTATGATATCTAGCAATAGTAAGGTGAACGGAACTGCCATCGTAATACTCAAAAGGCTTCTGCACGAGCCCCTTACCAAAGCTACGACGACCTATAATAATACCGGCATCATTATCTTGGATAGATCCACTGACAATCTCTGAGGACGAGGCAGACAACTCATTAATAAGCACATAGATTGGGAAGTCTATCAAAGTACCTGTCCCATCGCTATATATATCACTTCGCTTTTGATGAGCTCCATCGGTATAGATAATTAAACTATTACGCGGTAGAACTTCATTGGCCATTCTAAGAGCAGCTTGCATCAAGCCACCGGGATTATCTCTAAGATCTAGAATCAACCCCTTGGCACCCTCATTTCGCAACTTAGCAACTGCCTGCATAAAGTCATCGTAAGTCGACATACCAAACGTACTTACACGGACAAAGCCAAGAGAGTCATTAACCATAAGAGCAGCGTCAACCGTATTGGTATTGACCACTCCCCTCTTCACCTTTACCTCAGAAAGCACGTCGGTATTATATGGGCGTATACCAAGGGTTACGATACTTCCATCACGCCCTTTCAATAGAGAGCGTACTGAGTCAGGAGTAAGTGAATGACCTGTAATGTCTCGTCCATCAACAGTGACGATCCTATCGCCTGCCTTCAAACCAGCAATATCCGATGGCCCATTAGGAATGGTCTGTATTACTACAGCGGTATCAATGATGGTATTGAAAGTGATGCCGATACCATAAAAGTAGCCATCAAGAGATTCCTGCTCGGCCTCTCTTTGCTCCGCGGTAAGATAGGTAGAGTGCGGATCTAGCTGACCAATGAGCATCGGGATAAGATCCGAGACCAACTCATCAGGATCTACGCTATCCACGTAGTTTTCAGTAATCATCTGCAGCGTCGCCTTGAGCTTATCCATAGGCGTCACGGCACGTATTAAGGGGTTATTTGACCTTACCTTTAGGCCAATAAAAAAACCTCCTACTAAGAATAGTAAAAGCGATAGGCACACCAATGCCACCTTGACCCACTTCTTCATACAATCACTTCTTTTTGAGAGGTAAACACTCCACCTCTATACCTGCTTTTCGTAAAAGGTCTACACCCTCAGTAAGTCGATACTCCTCTGAATAAACCACCCGCTTAATACCAGCTTGGATAATGAGCTTGGAGCACTCCAAGCAAGGAGCGTGTGTCACATAAACCGTGGCACCGCGGCTATTATTATTGCTTGCCGCGACCTTAGTAATCGCATTGGCCTCGGCATGCAGGACATATGGGTAGGTTTTATTATCCTCATCCTCACAGCAGTTTTCAAAACCCGAAGGTGTCCCATTATACCCATCAGAGATAATCATCTTATCCTTAACCACAAGGGCACCTACCTGTAAGCGCTTACAATACGAGTTTTCTGCCCATATCTCCGCCATTCTTAGATAGCGAAGGTCTACTTCACGCTCCTTTTCACTTCCCGACATAGCTCTTATTACATCTTTTCAGGCATCTCTATACCTAGTAGCCCTACGGCATTCTTCAATACTTCACTTGTAAGATAGGAGAGCAACAACCTTTGATGCCTAATAGCATCATCAGGCTCATTGAGAATGGAGTGATCGTGATAAAACTGGTTGAATTGCTTACCCAGGTCATAAGCATAGCTGGCAATTAGACTTGGGTTAAGCTCCGCACCCGCCTGCTTTACTACCTCACCAAATTCATTGAGTCGCTTCACCAGCTCCACCTCTTTAGGCAAGAGCTCTGCCACCTGTTGTGTAGCATGAAAATCCATACCCTCTGCCTTACGCATGATGCTCTGAATACGAGCATAAGTATACTGTATGAATGGACCAGTATTACCATTGAAGTCAATGGACTCCTTAGGATCGAAGAGCATATTCTTACGTGGCTCTACCTTCAGCAAGAAATACTTCAAAGCACCAAGACCCACCTTGCGAGCCATCTCCTGTCGCTCCTCCTCCGACATATCAACTGCCCGTCCTTGACCTTCAGATGCCTCTAAAGCGGTATCAATCATCCGATCCATTAGGTCATCTGCATCCACTACAGTACCTTCACGGCTTTTCATCTTGCCATCTGGAAGCTCCACCATTCCATAGGAAAAGTGCTTCAAGTCCTTTCCAAAGGAATAGCCTAACTTATCAAGAATGATAGAAAGCACCTGGAAGTGATAGTCCTGCTCGTTACCTACCACGTAGATCATTTGGTCAATAGGATAGTCTTCATACCTTAGCTTGGCAGTTCCAATGTCTTGAGTGATGTAGACAGAGGTACCATCCGCACGCAAGAGTATCTTCCGGTCGTAGCCCTCTGGTGTAAGGTCAGCCCAAACCGATCCATCAGGATCTTTCACAAAAAGCCCTTCATCGAGACCCCTTAGCACCTCCCGCTTACCAACTAGGTAGGTATCACTCTCATAATAGATCTTATCAAAGTCTACCCCTAGCCTGCGATAGGTTTCATCAAAGCCGTCATACACCCAGGTATTCATACTCCTCCAAAGGGTACGCACCTTCTCATCACCTGCCTCCCATTTCTTGAGCATTGCTCTAGCCTCCTGCATAAGGGTGCTCTCTCGCTCCGCTTCTTCAGGAGTAAGCCCCTTTGCTTCAAGCTCCTTCAGCTCTGCTTTATAGTGCTTATCAAATAGCACATAGTAATTACCGACTAGGTGGTCGCCCTTCAAATGAGAGCTTTCTGGCGTCTCACCATTGCCCCACTTCTGCCATGCCAACATAGACTTGCAGATATGGATTCCCCGGTCATTGACAATATTTGTCTTCACCACCCGCTTGCCATTGGCCTCCAATATCTTTGAGATGCTATAACCAAGCAGATTATTTCGGATATGCCCAAGATGAAGTGGTTTATTGGTGTTTGGCGATGAATACTCCACCATGTAAAGAGGTGAATCATTAGTGACCTCCTCAAAGCCATAGTTCTTCACCTTTTTCATCTCCTCTATCTGGCTAGCGAAGAGAGCGGGTTGAAGCTCAATATTCAAAAAACCTTTCACCACGTTATATCCCTTGCAGATAGTGCCGAACTTCTCCACAAGTGCATTGCCCACTTCAGTAGCAGTTGCCTCAGGAGCTTTCTTGCTCTGACGCAGGTAAGGAAATACTACAAAGGTATAATCACCCTCAAACTCCTTTCTTGTCGGAGCTACCGACACAGAGCTCTCAGACACCCCATAAAGGGAATTAAGTACGTCGCAAAGTGCATTACTCAGCTTTGTTTCTATACTTGTATACTTCATCTTATTATATAAGTTTATTCGTTTCTGTATCAGGGAAAATTACCACAGGCTTATACGAGGCTGCCTCTTCCTCCGTCATCAATGCATAAGATATTATCAGTGCAATATCTCCAGGCTGAAAATGGCGAGCAGCAGCTCCATTAAGGCATATCACGCCAGTTCCTCTTTCGCCTTCTATTACATAAGTCTCTATCCGAGCCCCATTATTGTTGTTGACCACCTGTACCTTTTCATTAGGCAAAAGGTGAGCAGCCTCCATCAGGTCAAGATCCACAGTAATACTACCAACGTAGTTGAGATTGGCATCCGTCACTCTCACACGGTGGATCTTGGATTTCATCATATTTAATAGCATATTGTTTCTGCGTCTAAATGTAGTTGTCGCTATATCCACACAAAGATAACCAAATATAGCTATATATCGACTAGCAATTGCATTGAAAGTTTTGCCTGTCCAATATAATGGGTCATTAAATCAAGTAATCAAAGAAAAGGGCTGTGTCAATAAGCTTTGACACAGCCCTAAGTATATAGGAAAACTAGTTTTTACTAGCATCACTTTGCAAAGGCAACTGCCCTTGTCTCGCGTATCACAGTAATCTTCACTTGTCCTGGATAGGTCATCTCATCCTGAATTCTCTGAGCGATCTCTCCCGATAGCTGCTGTACCTGCCCATCATCCATCTTATCCGCTCCTACAATCACACGAAGCTCACGACCAGCTTGGATAGCATAAGTCTTTATTACACCTGGATAAGATAGCGCCAATTTCTCAAGGTCATTGAGACGCTTCACATACGCTTCGGCAATCTCACGCCTTGCTCCTGGTCTTGCACCACTAATAGCGTCACACGCTTGTACAATAGGAGCAATCAGTGTCTCCATCTCCACCTCTTCGTGGTGCGAACCGACGGCATTACATACATCAGGCTTCTCCTTGTACTTCTCACAAAGCTTCATACCCAAGATAGCGTGAGGTAGCTCAGGCTCCTCATCGCTCACCTTGCCAATATCATGCAACAGTCCGGCACGCATTGCCTTCTTCGGATTAAGCCCAATTTCACTAGCCATCACGGCACAAAGATTGGCAGTCTCCCTAGCGTGCTGAAGTAGATTCTGGCCATAGCTAGAGCGATACTTCATCTTACCAACAAGACGAACCAACTCGGGGTGCATACCATGGATGCCGAGGTCAATCATCGTACGCTTACCAGTCTCGATAATCTCATCCTCAATCTGGCTCTTTACCTTGGCAGCCACCTCTTCAATACGTGCTGGGTGGATACGCCCGTCCTGAACAAGCTGATAAAGAGTCAAGCGAGCAATCTCTCGACGAACAGGGTCAAAGCAACTCAATACAATCGCCTCAGGAGTATCATCTACAATTACCTCCACCCCTGTGGCGGCTTCAAGAGCACGTATATTACGCCCCTCTCTCCCGATGATACGGCCCTTCATCTCATCATTTTCGATATGGAAAACCGTCACGGCATTCTCAATCGCAGTCTCAGTAGCAATACGCTGAATACTCTTTACCACCAGCTTTTTAGCCTCCTGATTAGCAGTCATCCGAGCCTCCTCTACAATTTCATTGACATAGGCAGCGGCACTTGCACGAGCTTCATCACGAATACTCTCTACCAACTGAGCCTTGGCATCCTCTGCGGAAAGACCACAGATCTGCTCCAGCTTCTTTTCCGCCTCTAGTTTCATCTTGGAGAGCTCCTCTTGCTGCTGCTCTGTAGCTAGTATCTGTTGTTGCAACTGTGTCTCTAGCTTCGCCACCTCCGATGCTTTCGCATTCAGGTCACTCTGCTGCTTATTGAGTTGTTGCTCTCTATTTTTTAGTTTAGTATCTTGGCTTTGAATACGAGCATCAGCGCTCTGCACCTTGCTCTTCCACGCCGATATCTCCTGCTCTAGCTCAGCGCGATTCTGTAGAGCCTGCTCCTTCACCTCCAAGAGCCGATCCTTACGGAGTATCTCTATATCTTCCTTAGCCTGTTCAATATAGCTATTCTTCTCCTCCTTAGCTCGTTCGGTGAGCGTCTTCCAAATGTTTTTCCAAAGGATTACACCGCCAATAGCCAATACGGCAAGTGCAATCACCACTGCGATGATTATCTGCATTTTATTCCACTACTAATATATCCACAAAACCTGCTTTTATGCCTTTCGAATTGTGGCAGTAGGTAACAACACTTATCGCTCCGTCCAAGCTAGATAGACTCCTCTAGGGAGCTATTGAGACGATTCAGACGCTCCTCAAGCTTTAGCTCACTTTGCTCCTTTCGAAGCCGCTGAAGCTCATTAGCAATATCTAGTGCTACATAACTCAGGAGCTGTTCTCTAGCAACGTGTGGCATCTCCACCCGATAGCGCTCAATGACAGCATTCACCTCGTCAGCCGCTCTCCTTAGAGACTGCTCATACTCGGGCGACCTTGGTATAGAGAGGGTCATCCTAACACCTCCCACACGGAGATTAATATCCCAAACGCTAGTGGTATTATGCTCGGCCTTATCGCCCATATAGCATTTATATTTTGCCCCTAAGGGCATTGTTACCTATCCTACAATTACTCAATCCGACCATCCAGCAGAGTAATACATTCGTCTATCACTTTAGTGATATCATCCAGCTCTTTTCCCAAGCCTTCCAAAGCTTTTCTTCCTTCAGAGGATGGAGTAGTAACCACTGTAGCGATAGACAGACTTTGCTCCAGTCTTCTAATTTTCTCCTCTTGAGCTTTCTGCTTAGCCAGTAAAGCATCACACTCCTGGCGTTTCATTTCAAGTGCATTTCGCATCTCACCATACTTCCGTATCAGTGTAGCGACCCGTAACTCCAGCTCAATAAGCTGGTCGTAAGCACTGCTCATGCGTATTTCAGAACTCTCAAATGAAGTGAACAATCAAATATCTGTGCAACTCTTAGCAAATCTACATAAAATAAATAGTTGTAGCAAGAAGTAACCCCAATATTTTTAGCTATCAATGCGAATTCGGTGAAAATTAAATATCCACTGTACATTTTATTTCTCAATCGACCTAATAGTAGCTATAATTTGGTTACATTTGCACTTTGATATGTTATGTATTTGCTAAATATATATTGAGATGAAAGAGAGTGTTGAGGTAGGCGGATTACAATTCATCCCCTACCTATCAGAGGAAGAGTTACAACCTGAGGTGGCACGAATGGCTCAGGAGATCATGAGAGATCACGGGGCGTCCAACCCACTGTTTGTCTCTATCCTCAATGGTGCATTTATATTTACCGCTGAGCTGGCTCGTCAGCTCGATTGTGAGTTTGACATTGCCTTTGCCAAATACTCCTCATATGCGGGGCTCTGCTCAACGGGCACCCTCAATGAGATCATGAAGCCAAATATCTCTGTAGAGGGAAGGGTGGTCATCATCCTTGAAGATCTAGTAGATACTGGCTTCACCGTCACCGAGTTGCGAAAGCTCTATATGGAGCGAGGGGCAAAAGAGGTACACGTAGCTGCCATGCTCTCCAAGCCTGGTGCACTAGCTGATTGTGCTCTACCGGCTGAGTATGTGGGTCGTGAGATTCCTAATGATTTCATTGTTGGTTGTGGTCTAGACTACAATGGTGGAGGGCGTATGCTAAGAGACATCTACGTCCTCAAGAAATAAACTAGATATCTTCATTTAAATCAATCAAAGCATTATGCTAAACTTGTTATTATTCGGTCCTCCAGGCTCTGGAAAAGGCACTCAAAGTGAGTTGCTAGCCGAGCACTATGGGCTAGAGCACATCTCCACTGGTGACCTACTCCGGGAAGAGGTGGCAAAGGGTACGGAATTGAGCCAGGATATTGAAGCTCTAATATCGGTGGGGAAGTTGGTGCCCGACCACTTGATACTCGACTTGCTTTTTAAGCACATCAACCAAATGGATGGCAAAAAGGGACTAATCCTTGATGGCTTCCCTCGCACTTACCATCAGGCAGAGGAGTTAGTAAAGGAATTCAATGCCCGCCAATGGCCAATTCCACTCCTTGTCGCATTGGATGTAGAGGAGGAGGAACTACTAGAGCGACTACTGGAGCGCGGCAAGGTTTCTGGTCGAAGTGATGATCATGAAGAGACTATTCGTGGTAGATTCAAAGTTTACCACGAGCAATCTGAGCCTGTGATCCAGTTTTTCAAAGAGAGTCATAGCCCAATGATTGAGATAGATGGTGTGGGAGCTATTGATGAGGTAACTGCAAATCTGATCAGAGGGATAGACCAATTCATTAAAGAGTCAAACAATTAAGCTTATAATACAATGGCCGAATCCAACTTCGTGGACTATGTAAAGCTCGTCTGCCGATCAGGCAGAGGAGGCGCTGGGTCTTCACACTTCCGACGCGAGAAGTTTGTTCCCAAAGGAGGCCCCGATGGTGGAAATGGCGGACGTGGTGGCCACGTATACATTCGGGGTAACCGAAACTACTGGACACTAATCCACCTACGGTACGACCGACATATCTTTGCCACTGATGGTGCACATGGTGGCGCCAAAAATAGTACCGGCAAGGATGGCAAGGACGTCTATATAGATGTGCCACTGGGTACTGTGGTTTATGATGCCGATACGGGTGACTACATCTGCGAGGTACGCGAACACGATGAGGTGATTATGCTACTAGAGGGAGGTATGGGTGGACTAGGCAACACCAACTTTGCCACTGCCACCAACCAAGCCCCTCGCTATGCACAGCCAGGGCAACCAAGTAGGGAAATGACCGTAGTGATGCAGCTCAAGATGCTGGCCGATGTAGGATTGGTAGGCTTCCCCAATGCGGGCAAGTCCACCCTACTATCCATCGTCTCTGCTGCTAAGCCAAAGATTGCCGACTACCCCTTTACCACCCTTGAGCCCAATCTCGGGATTGTCAATTATCGTGATGGCCGCTCCTTTGTGATGGCCGATATTCCCGGTATTATCGAGGGAGCATCAGAGGGAAGAGGGCTAGGTCTTCGCTTCCTAAGGCATATTGAGCGTAACTCCGTGCTCCTATTCATCATCCCCGCCGACACTGCGGATATCGCAAAGGAGTACCAGATCCTACTCAATGAGCTTCAGCAATACAATCCTGAGCTGATGGCAAAGAATAAGATTCTTGGCATCTCCAAAGCCGATCTTATTGATGAGGAGCTTCAAGAATTACTAATGCCAACACTTCCTGAAGGGGTTGAGCATGTCTTTTTCTCCGCAGTCACTGGCAAGGGGGTTCAAGAGCTAAAGGACCTCATCTGGCATAGCATTACGGTCAATAACTTCCACGATGTCAGCCCCTTGGTACAGCAGAATATGCACCTCACACTCTCGGGCATAGACTTTGATGAGGACACCCTCTACTACAAAGAGGAAACCGACGAAGAGGTTGATGACAATGCTGGCGGTCGGATGCTAGACGAAGACCCTTGGCACTAATGACACATGTCTATATTATGCATAGGGCGGTAGAGTTTCTACCGCCCTATTTTTGTGTGAATACTCAAACTATAACTTTGGCAAATCCTCACTAAAATCATTCAAAAACGTTGTCCGATGCTCATCAAATCTAAACAATGTCATATAGACTGGAACTCCATAATCCTCCTTTGTAATAGGGGTATCGCAATACTTCATTATAATGTCAATAGGATTAATATGAGGAGAGTGATTTAGGACTTTTGCTTTTCCACTATTATTCACACGAATTTCTGAAGTATAGAGAAGAGCTTTTGATTTATTATCAAGCTTATCAAAGCCGTGTTTAATTGCCCCCTCAAGTGCTAACTTAACCTCTAGCTCCTCTTGATTACTACAAACCACAAACATAGCGTCACGACCATAGATCACACGCTCTACAACTCCTAACTGATCATTCCATTCAACAGGATCATTGTCACTGTTTTCATACACAAAGTACAATCCAGCGAAATCATAAAACCATCTTCGAATCTCGTAATAATATATGGACTTATGAGCGGGCAATAATTGATTTATCGCAAAAAACTGCTTTAGATCCACTATCTGACCATATGTATAATGGATAAAGTTGAAGTTTTTTCTTTCCCTACCACCAGCTAAAAATCGCATAGTTGTATGCTTGCTTTGGCTACCATATTTTTCACCTATATATTTCTGATAGCTTTGCATATCCTCCTTATTCGCAAGTAGGTTCTTTTCCACAATATCTCCAAAGATTGGACCTCCTATGGTCACCATTGGAGGGCGAGGATTTGGCACCATACGTGGCACTCTTTTATTGAGATCATTTAGTTCAATTAGACCCCCAACAAAAATATTCTCTGGGTCTAGTATTTTAATAAACCATTCACCATCATAGCTAGCATTAACCACTGCCCCCTCACTTCTTTGAGGTATCAAAGTAATAGCTCCCAAAGTGCAAACGACATACGTAATGAGCTTTCTAAACCTAATTCTTTTCATAGCTATATTAATTACCTGAGGTCTCTTTCTTGAATGAAACAATAATATGAGTCCAATAAAACGAACCAGTCTCATACCTTGGAAGTTCGGACTCATCACGCATAGTGTAACTCGTTCCTTGAGCGAGAAACTGTCTATAGTTCTCCGTGTAAACGATATGGAAGAAAGTTACAGGCAACTCCAACTCACCATTCGCATTTATATTTACAGTGATAGGGATCTGACTCGTTTTGTCTTCAAAAACTTGTTGTAGCTGATTGGCATTTGAATTGACAACCTTCATCTTTTCTACAAGTCCGTAACGTTTGTCTATAAATAACGAGTCTTTGTCTATCGTTATTGAAGCAGGTATGCCGAATTCAGCACGTTCGCCCCACATCTCTTTGACGGCTTCCATTGTGTGGTCTTTCTCCTCCTTCTTACCGTCCTCTATCACAAAAGAAGCAACAACTCTCTCAAATGAGGGAACATAGGTACCAGAGAGAAGATCTTCTTCGATCTCAGGCGTTGGTGTTGGAGGAACTTTGTTATCTTTCTCTTTACACCCAAAGCATAATCCTAAGATTAAAGCTATGACTTGTAACGTTAACAACAATTTTTTCATAAGCTAAACATATCTAAAAAATGGACTTTTATGAAAGGTATGTGAAACTGATTTTTCATTAGCTTCCCATTGGTATTGGTAGATTGATTGCATTGGAGATAGTGGTGCTGGACCACTTTGAGAATATTGATAATAATCTGATCCGACATATATCATGGGTTTATAATCAACATTTCTTAGACACACTAACTCCTCGTTATCATCGCTATCAATTAATATTGCGGGCCAATTATTGTAATCGGGGTAGTAATGCTTCTCTGTATGACATCGTGTAACTCTAAATTCGATATCGGGTTTTGGAAAAGCCTTTTTCGTCTTTTCCCTATCTCTATAAAATGAAAGATAAATATCACTGGAAGAGGACGAATATAACCCCTTATCATCAGAATAGCCTCTTGATTCAGCACGATCAACACTTACAAATAAAGGTTCTATATAGATAGTATTCTCAATCTCAAGTTCCACAATTTCATGTGAATTTGCATAAGCAAAGGTACATGAAATTGGAACCCCATAAGCTTCTTCTGTAAAGCGAGATTTATATATCATTTCAAGGAATTCAGCATAGCCATTTATTGAATGAACAGTATAATTACTATCTCCACCGATCACTAAAAGCTTAAATTCGGTTTCATTAAAGAATTGCTCCTCTTCCCTCGTCAATTTTTCTTTTCCTGATTGAAAAATTCTACTGAACTCCTTAGAAATACACTTCTTAGCAAATATATAATCTTCATCGGTTTCAAATACAAGAATCCCCATCCTGCCATAGGTTACCGAATTCACATAAACAGGTTCGTAAGAAGAGCTACCTTTAACAGTTGTATCACTTAGAGGCTCAATATCCGTATTTACGGTAAAGGCAGATTGATAAAACTTCACATACATCCCAGTGCTCTTAACTATTCGATTTCTCAACTCGGTTGACTGTTCTTTCCTTGATGAAAAAAGCCCCCGAACATCTACATTGGCACCTAGTGCAGTTTTTATCTCATCAAAAAAAGTGAATCTAGCTTGATGAAACATAAACTTTTCGGACTGAGCGAAAGACCCATCTCTAACCATCTCCTTGACATAGTCATTCAGCTTGGAATAAGAAGGGTTCTCAATTACTTTAGAGGTGCTTTTAGCATATGTATGAGTTAAAGAAGAAGATACCGTAATTGGTCTTCTATTCGGGAGTATAATTGGCTTAAACTTTTGTTCATTAATACTATTTCCCTCAAGAATAGAACCAGGATAAATACAGCTCTGACCATATAGAATGATCGGATTAATCGTCTTAACCACCATCTTCTTATTAAAGAAGCTTTCGTCATCTGGATTAAGTGATCTTAGACCATTATTCACACTGCTTTTAAAATTATACTCATTTAACAAACGATTATATAACTCATCACCCATATATGTATATGAAGAATCTACGTGAATAACAGATGGATACTTCTCCAACCTGAGAGATTGTAATTCATTTTCCACACCCATAGATGTTTCTGTGCAAGAGAGAAAAGCTAAACTACAAACAAGTAGCATACCACTCACTCTAGTAATATTTATTATGCTCATAAAAATACTATAATTCTACTGTTGAGACAAATAAGTCGTTATCTTTAGCATATGCTCCAGAAAAGGAAATAGGCACACCATATACTTCGTTTGTGTAAACTCCTCCATTAATAATATAATCTTCAAAAGCATCAAATCCCCTAACAGTAGCTACTTGTCCATCTCCGAAGCCCCCAACGATACAAATTACAATATTTGCCTTGGAAAGAATCTCCTTATGCTGTACATCAAGATTCAATTCTCCATCGACAACTTTAGCCTTAAAGGCAGCTCTCACTGCCAACGATAGTTTGCTATAATCAACATCGGACTCCACCAAAATAATGCCTTTTCTCCCGTAATTTATTAGGTTAATATAAACTGGATTAACGCCAAGAAACTTTCTTTTGACCTCCTCATTTTTGAAAATATTACCATCTTCAGGAAAATCCATAATCACGTTAAAATAGGTTTGCCCGAAATCAATATACATAGCTGTATTATGCGAAAGAGCGACTTCGTCACTTTTACCTTCAATATGAAAAAAGCTACCTATCGCAACTTTTGCACCAAAGGCTATATTAAGTTCTTTATAGCTATATATTTGCTTAAATCTATACATAAATCGCTGCGATTGTTTACCTGAAAAGTTCTTCCCATTTGTCGCTTTAACTATAGTCTCTCTCAAGCTAGCGAGAGTGGGTTTAATAACATAAGTTTCTGCTGGGAAAGAAAACGATATACGTATTGAATCCTTACAATCTAAAGAGCTACCAACAGGTTTCAACAATCCATTCAAGATAGACTTTTCCTCAAGAACCGAGCCAAGAAAGATTGGAGTTTCAACTACTACAACAGGATAATAAAACTCATAAACTGAACGTAGTAAGTTCGGATTAGTGATCCTATGTTCTATGCCATTAACGAGCTCGTAAGCTTCGTCATACCACAGATTACTACCTACAGTCTGTTGGTTTAATACTTGAATATCATCCTCAGCTAAGTAGCTCCTTTGCGTGCAACTCAAGCAAAGAGGTATTAGAGCGATCATAGTGATTAGGTTTGTTGCTTTCATATAGACAGAGGTTAAAAATGATTAATAAAAAAAACGACTCTACGGCAAAGGTAGCTATTTAATTTCAATAATACAAATTTAATAGCATTAACATTCACAGAAAGATGGCACTTAGCATTATTTCTACAAGAACGGTCCTTCATTCAAAGATTCATTTTTATAGGCGGATATGTACCGCTCCCGTCTGCGGGTCAAACTCAATTTGGTCCGAGCTAAAGAGTTGCTGGATTAAATGGCTCTCCTTCATCTCAGAAGTGGGAAGGGTAGTCAGTTGTTGATTGTGAATCAGCATAATTCGGTTGCAGAGCTGTAGAGCAACATCCAAATCATGAGTACTAAAGACGATCACCTTTTGTCGCTCCGAAGAGAGTCTCTTAAGAAGTAGCGCTAGATCGTACCGGTTAGGCAGGTCGAGAAAAGCTGTCGGCTCATCTAGCAGGATTACTGGCGTATCTTGGGCTAAAGCCCTTGCAATCATCACTCGCTGATTTTCCCCATCACTGATCTGGCTCACATACCTATGGGCAAGGTGGGAGATACCCACTAGTTCCAGCGACTCTTCCACCACCGCTCTATCATGATTAGAGAGGCGCCCCATTCTATTCGTGTAAGGACTTCTCCCCAAGCCCACCACCTCAAAAGCGGTTAGTTGAGGCGCTCTACTTCTTCGGGTGGTCACGACACTCATCAGCCTAGCTCGCTGCGACTCACTCAGCTGATGGATAGGTTGCTCACCCACTAGCACTGTCCCCGATAGCAGGGGGAGCAGACCAGCAAGATGTCTTAAAAGCGTACTCTTACCCGCACCATTTCTTCCCAATAATGCCACAAGGTCGCCACTCTCCAATAGTGCATTGGCACCCTCAACCAAAGGAGTTTGATACCCCACCGAGACCTCTTTCAGCTCTACCTTCATCGCCTGGATAATTGGCTAAAGACCACCTTTAGAATAATCGGGATGCCCAATAGAGCCGTGACCGAGTTAATCGGTATCACTAGCCACTTAGCTATCATATCGCAGAGTAGCATAGCAATTCCACCCATAAGCATTGTAGCAGGGAGTAAAACCGCATGATCAGAAGTGCGAAAGATATAGCGTGTGGCATGAGGCATCGCCAGACCAATAAAACCAATCGGACCACAATAAGTCGTCACCGTGCCAGCCATCAACGTAGTAGCACCAAAAACCATCATACGTGTCCGCTTTCGATTCATACCCATCGTTTGAGCATACTCGTCACCCAGCAATTGCAGATTGAGCGACTTGATAGAGAGGAAAGAAAGCAAAAGCCCCACTGCCATTACAGGAACCAATAGCTGCAGATGGCTACGAGTAATACTTGAAAAAGAACCAAGACCCCATAGCGTGTAGAGCTTGAGCTGCTCCGCACTCGAATAATATTGAAGTATTTGAATGATAGAGGAGACAATATAGCTCAGCATCACACCGACCACCAGCACCCCGAAGATATTGGCTATCTTACGGCTCAGCATCAGGATCAGGAAAAGCACCAAGAGGGCACCCAGCCATCCAGCACCTAGGACACCAAAGTCCAGTACCCACTGTGGCACCGCACTCCCCAGCAGTGGAACGCCCAGCATAAAGAGTGCCACACCAAGGCTCGTACCCGAACTAACCCCCAAGATATAGGGGTCGGCAAGAGGGTTTTCAAACATCGTCTGCATCATCAACCCACAGACCGGTAGAGAAATCCCAACGATCAAAGCCACCAATACCCGCGTGAGCCTCACCTTGGTGATGATATACCCTACCCCTTCATTACCACCTCCTAGGAAAGCCCTTACCACCTCGCTAGGAGTACACAGCACATCCCCCACCAAAAGGTCGCCAATAAAGAATAGCAACAGTAGCAGGATAAGTACCACAAAGTAAGCCCCTCGCCTAGACATCACTCCACAGCTATATGACGGTAAAAGTAAAGAGTATGCTCCTGAAGCTCTGGATGAAAGATCTCTATTAAGTCTTTAAGGATCAGGTCGGGACGAACAATCCCCTCTTGATAATAGGCTGTACCACCAGCCTCAGAGATAATCGCATTATTATTGTAGAGATGATCCAATTGGATGGGGCGGATCTCCTTGGCATGCGTCCGCAATACCTCGGGGAGCTCTTTGTAGCTGGTTGCCATGCCAAGTCCAATCCAGTAATCAGCCTTAGAGAGTTTTTCCAACGCCTCCTCCATACCAATATGCGATACATCTCCAGCCTCTTTCTCGCCAGTCTCTGGGATAGCCCCTGCATCTCTGATGAGTGAAGCGGTCACACTCTGTTTCGCAGGCAACACCCACACGTCGTTGAATGGAGTATTGAGCATCACCCGAGGTCGCTCTTCCTCAGGCACATTAGCGGCAATAGCCAATGCCTCTTGATAGTTGTGCACTATCTGTTGGAAGCCCGCGATTCCCTTCTCTCGTTGGTCAAGAATCTCGGCAAACATTATCACCCACTCACTCTTTCCCAAA
>NZ_HF988862.1:22585-23819 GCF_000435035.1 Porphyromonas sp. CAG:1061
CTCTTTCCCAAAGCAGAAGGCTCCAGATAAGCACCACTATATATATAAGGTATCCCCAGCTCCTCCAACTTATCGGTCATAAGCGTTTCGGCATCAGAGACTCCGTAGCAAAAGACCACATCGGGACGCAACCCCACAAGGGTTTCATACTGTATCTGCTCACCTAAGTCTACCACCCCATTCTTAGGGTCGGTAAGATAATCATTAATCAGATACTGCAGCCCACTAACACCCACCACTCTCCGCTCATAGCCGAGGTACTCCAGCATCCCCACATGCGTAGTTGATAGTGCTACCAATCGTTCTGCACCCGCCTTCACCACCTGACCGGTAAAACCTTCAGGTGCTTTCTCTCCATTTCGCTCCACGTAAGTATCCATCACCACTCCACTAGCTCCCTGCCAAGGGTTGGTAATTCTGATGATCGTACTCTCCTGCCCTTCAATCGAATAGATAGTAAAGCCAGTAGCATATTCAGGAGTATACAGAGGGGTCAGCAGCTCCTCATAGCTCTTCGACTCCTTTCCACAAGCAAAGAGCAAGCAGGCAATCAGATAAATGGATAGATGTCTCAGTTTCATAGTTAAAGATATTTTTGGGAGTTGATGAAATAGTTCAGATAAAGTTCTGCGGATAGTTAAGGGATCATCTTCTTAAAGTGGTCCCATAGATTAATCAGCAAATAAAGCCCTAGTGCCAATGCCAAGCCACTAAAGCTCCACAGGATCACCCCCACTATCGCCACAGCAACCACCACACCTATACGAGTCAGGTGTCCAGCTCTACTCATGGTGGTAGAACCTTTAAGGGAAAACATAGGGATCTCCGAGATCAATAGATAGGAGAGGAGCAATACCACAACCCCATAGAGGGGGTAGACCTTGTACTTAATAGTCAGGGGCACGGCACTAATCACGCTGGCATTCGTCAAAGTATAATAGGCTAGCCCGGCAAGGAAAAGTGCATTGGCTGGCGTAGGAAGCCCAATAAAAGAGACCGTCTGGCGCGTATCATGATTAAATTTTGCCAGTCGATAGACCGAGGCAGGCACCACCACCAGAGCCAGTTCGGGCAGAGGGAAGCTGATCGCCTCGAGTGCCACCGTCATCATCATAGAGGGCGCCACCCCGAAGGAGATCACATCGCAAAGCGAGTCAATATCCTTGCCCAAGGGTGAGAAAGCTTGAAGCTTTCGGGCGGTAAAGCCATCAAAGAAGTCCATCACAGCCGCCAA
>NZ_HF988862.1:23840-24104 GCF_000435035.1 Porphyromonas sp. CAG:1061
CAGCCGCCAAAAGCATAAAGATGATCGCCGTGAATAGGTCGCTATACTTTAGGGCGTAGTAGGTCGCCAAGGTACCAAAAAAGGCATTTCCTAGGCTGATGAGATTGGGGATATGCTTACGAATTTTCATGGTCTACAGATACACACATTAGCTTTGGCTCTGATCCACCTTAGGCAAGACCGCCATCAGCGTCTCATTGCCCCAAACCACCTGACCGAGCTCCACCTTGATCTCACTCCCCAGTGGCAGGAAGAGATCCACCC
>NZ_HF988862.1:24160-25669 GCF_000435035.1 Porphyromonas sp. CAG:1061
TCATCCGTCTCGTACCGATCACCGACCTCGGCATAAGTGATGATACGCCTTGCCACCGCACCAGCTATCTGACGCACCAGCACCTGCTGCCCGTGCTCCGTCTGGATTAAAATGGTACTCCGCTCATTCTCCACACTACTCTTCGGGAGATTGGCACTCATAAAGCGCCCATTATGGTGGTCAAGATAAGTCACCTTACCTGCAATCGGGAACCACTGAGCGTGCACATTGAAGATGGTCATAAAGGTAGAAATCTGAATACAATCACACTTGAGGATTTCCGGCTCATAGACACGCTCTATCACTACAATCTTACCATCGGTAGCCGCCAGCACCGCCCGAGGGTCGGTAGACTGCTGCTTCCGCTTGGGGAATCGATAAAAGTTAAAGGAGAGCCCTAGCAAGATCACCACACAAACCAGCCAAATCCAAAAAGGCACCTTCGACTCAACAAGGATATAGAGGAACACCAATGAGAGTCCTAAGAGCACGGTAGCCCCCACCAAAAAGGCTAGCCCCTCCGTATGAACACGCAATAAGCGCTTTTCACGCTTTGACATAATCCAAATACTTACGATCCAACTTAATGGGCACTATGCCCAATCAATTACTTAAAAGTCCACTTAAGCCCCACGGTAGGAAGCACGTAAAACTTATCTGGAGCCAGCATACTGTAAGAAACCTTCACCTCTGTACCAAGGCTCAAATTAAAGTCATCGTGGACACCGACAAACTGATTGAGATTTACCCAAAACTGAGGCTCGGCAAGGAAATTCACCCCACTCTTCACCCCCTCAAGGTTTTGAGTGCTTAGAGTGCCAAAGCCACAGAGTGTAAAGACACGGTTCCAGCTGGTCCAGCTCCAAGTGGTATGGAGGGTCATATTGTGAGGCTTCGCCCACCCTTGGTCATAGCGATACGCCATATTGACTCCAAGGTAAGTCTGACGTGCCACATCGCTATACTTCCATGCCACACCACCGAGGTAAGAGTGGTTGAAAGCGGTCTCGCTTCCTCTTGCCAATCCCCCATTATACTGGGTAAGGATATAGATTGGTGCCTTCCAAAACTTCGTATAGCGGTGTATCTGAGTATAAGCATTTTGCAAGTTACCATCCCCCATATTCATATCCACGAATAAGAAGTTGCTACCCCACTTATCCGAGGATAGATGCTGGATCGTCACCAAATTGGCTGGAAGATGCCCCTCCTTCAGCTCCTCATAAAAATACTTACCTACAATATGGTGATACTCCACCTGAGTCTGTGCCTTAGCTACAGAAAAGAGCGATAGAAAAAGTACCGCTACCACTAGTTTTAGTTGAACTCTCATCTCTTGTATATTCATTAATTTAACATCTAAAAGCAAAGCTACAAAAAATATCACAGTTGCAGAGGCATAACTCCAACGCTTGCAGGGGTTACGCATTAGGAGTAAATGTATAAGTTAATGACCCTATAAAATAGGAGGAAGTAGTGGCCCAAAAAGCCCATTTATAACAAACTGAT
>NZ_HF988863.1:0-971 GCF_000435035.1 Porphyromonas sp. CAG:1061
GCCTATTTAAGAGGGACCTCTGCCGAGGTCCTCCCTTATAGGACCTCCAATGAATACCATACGGCAATATCATTCTAATGCGTAACCCCTGCCTCATTCGCTTCTATTCCAGCCGATGACCCCAACTATGTCGGAGCAAGTAACGCCCTAAAAATAGAGCAACCATATCCCACTCTGGAAATAAAACGGACTGTCCACCTAAGTGGTGACACCTCATAAAAAGCCCGAAAAAGCGCCTTTGCAACTTGCTGAAATACAGCGAACTATAAAAGTCAAAATTGAGATGCAACTAAGCAATTGTTTAGTTGCAACTAAGCATTTGCTTTGTTGCATCTCGTCGATCGCTTAGTTGCATCTCAACTTTTGCTCCTCTCGGGGCTTGTTATTTTTGGTGGTAAGGTACAGGGAGAATAGCCCTCCACTTTCACCCTCTATTGTGTCAAGCAGTATATTGCTTGTTATTCCTATTTGGACGTTACTAGCGAGTTGGGATTGTGCTTTTTTTGGTACCTTTGGGCTATGAAAGGATATCTATATAATGTGACTATTAGCGGTGATCGTAGTTGTAGTAGCGACCTACTCTACTACGTGGAGCACCGCCTTTTCCCCGCTTGGTCGGAGCGAGAGGGCTGGAGTGCAGCCAAGCTACTCAGGATCCCCACTCCTGTGGAGGATGGCGTCTCTGTTGCCCTCCAATTTGAACTCGCTTCCCCCGCATTACTTGAGGGGTTTGAGCTAGTTGAAGACCCACTCGTGACCCGTGTACTAGAGTTATATGGTGAGAGGGTTGGTTTTTTCCCCACCCTTATGGAGATTATAGGTAGATGAAGAGCGAAGAGGTCATACGTGCGGAAGGGTACCATGTGCCAGTGCTGTGCGAGGAGAGCGTCCAGGCATTAGTCACCGACCCCAATGGTATCTACATTGACTGCACCTTTGGTGGCGGCGGACACTCACGCCGCATCCTAGAG
>NZ_HF988863.1:984-1867 GCF_000435035.1 Porphyromonas sp. CAG:1061
CGCCGCATCCTAGAGGCACTCTCCCCAAAGGGGCATCTCTTCGGACTAGACCGCGACCCCGATGCAGCCCGCGAGTGCCACATTGAGGATCCACGCTTTACTTTCGTCCGCACCAACTTCCGCCACCTCCGCCACTTTATGGACTTCTACGGTATTGAGCAAGTAGATGGCATCTTAGCCGACCTTGGGCTCTCTAGCCACCACCTCGATGATGAACAAAGGGGATTCTCCTTTCGCTTCGATGGTCCCCTTGATATGCGAATGAATAGCAAAGGGGGGCAAACCGCTGCAGAGCTGATCACCGCCCTTGATCGCGACCAGCTTAGGGCTCTCCTCGCCACCTATGGCGAGCTCAAGGGGAGCTACCGTATCGCTACACTTCTCAAAGAGGCCTCCGAGCGTGGGCAGCTCTCTACTATTGGAGAATTACTCACCGCAGTGGCACCAGTAGTGCCAGAGAGAGATAAGCAGTCGCTAGCCAAGCTATTCCAAGCTCTCCGAATCGCTGTCAATGATGAGATAGGGGCACTTCACCAGTTACTCATCGATGGCTGCCAACTTCTAGCACCAGAGAGGCGATTTGTGGTCATCACCTATCACTCACTCGAGGATCGGCCCGTTAAGCACTTCTTCCGCACTGGAAATATTGAGGGTGTCCGCCAAACAGATACCTTTGGTGCCCCTATCACCCCCCTCAAACCACTACAAGCCAAGCCCATTCTCCCCTCCCAAGAGGAGATCGCCCTCAATCCTCGTGCACGTAGTGCAAAGCTCCGCATAGCCATTAAGCAAGGGAACTCGGAAGATTAAGCAGGGGTTGCGCATTAGAAAGAGTCTTACTATGAATGACCTCCCCTCGTGGGAGGTCTGATGGATCCTAGCC
>NZ_HF988864.1:0-2312 GCF_000435035.1 Porphyromonas sp. CAG:1061
CGAGAATGGCACTTCGTGCAACATTCTCTGTATAGAGGTTTTATGGAGATTCCAAGACTGCGTAGCCCCTACCTTCGCCCCAATACAATGAGAGCCATAAGGCTATTGCCCTATGGCTCTCATATTAAAAATAGACTGGCTCAAGAATCAGAATGCCGATACCCAACGAACATAAGCAAAGTCCATAGGGTGAGCCATTAGCTGGTGCGTAGGAGAGATGCGGATGGCGATCTTCCGGGTACCAGGGTTATTGATCATCTTTCTTAGCTTGTAAGTGCGTCGACTACCTTCACTGCTCTCTAGGGTAAAGGCATAGTTATCTACAAGCTCTGTCATCATATTATCGGCATTGAATTCAGAGATGACTAGCTCTACTTTGAGGTCAGTGGAGAGCTGATGTAGGTCGAGCACCACTTGCAACTCCATCTCTTCGCCTACTTCAAAGCTACGACTGCTGAGGTCCTTGGTGCTCTTCACCTCTATTACCTCCAATTGATCCCAGGTATTGGCTACACTTTGTTTCCACTCCACCAGAGTATCGACTGCTGCATAGTTGTTTTCCGCAAGCATTGCTGAGCGTGTAGCAAGTGGCTGGTAGAATCGGGTGATATAGTCATTAATCATCCGTCGCATCGTGAAGCGAGGGAGGATCTCTGCCATAGAAGTCTTGATCATCTTCACCCAACCGGTAGAGTACTCCTTACCATCACTGCGATCGTAGTAAAGCGGGATGATCTCATCCTCTAGGGTCTTGTAAATCGTCACGGCATCTAGCTTATCCTGCTGCCCCTGATCGGTATAGGTGCGTTTGTCGGTCAGTGCCCAACCGCCTCCAGGCACAAACCCCTCATACCACCATCCATCGAGTACTGAGAAGTTGAGCACTCCATTCATCAGCGCCTTCATGCCCGACGTTCCCGATGCCTCTAATGGACGTGTAGGGGTGTTGAGCCATACATCCACACCAGCGATCAATCGGCGAGCTACGCGGATATCATAATTCTCTAGGAATAGGATCTTGCCGTGGAATTGTGGCATCTTAGAGATCTCGATGATGCTCTTGATAAGCCCCTGGCCACCACCATCGGCAGGGTGTGCCTTACCGGTATAGATAAACTGGATGGGGCGCTCGCTGTTATTGACAATCTGTGCCAAGCGATCGAGGTCGGTAAAGAGCAGATGGGCACGCTTGTAGGTGGCAAATCGGCGTCCGAAACCGATGAGAAGGGCATCGGGATTCAGGGCATCGAGCACCTCGTAAGTAAAGGAGGGGTCGTTATTACTCTTGGAGAGACTTGCCTTGTAGCTCGCCCTGAGATGGCGAATAAGTCGGCATTTCATCTCTTTACGCATCTCCCATATTTCGCTGTCTGGCACCTCTTTGATCTTCTTGAGAATGTCAGGATTATCCTGATCATCAAGTATATTCTCCGAGATATATTTCTTGTAGAAAGGGATCCACTCCACAGCGGTCCACGAAGGGAAGTGCACCCCATTGGTCACATATCCCACATGTAGCTCGCTAGGGAAGTAGCCCTTCCACACAGGGGCAAACATCCGCTGCGACACCTTGCCGTGAAGCCAGCTAA
Organism: Porphyromonas sp. CAG:1061; assembly: GCF_000435035.1. Lineage (NCBI taxonomy): Bacteria > Pseudomonadati > Bacteroidota > Bacteroidia > Bacteroidales > Porphyromonadaceae > Porphyromonas > Porphyromonas sp. CAG:1061. The sequence continues at coordinate 1,590 of NZ_HF988864.1, forward strand.
CACCATTGGCCTCCTGAGCCGTATTGAGCGCCAAGACACTCATGGAGAACTTCTCGTCGGAGCCAGGGTTTTCACGACCAAGGTCAATCAACTCATCAAACGAAATCCCTAGCTTCGCGGCATAGTGACCCATATACTTATCGAAAAGGCCCTTATCAAAGTAGTCGTGACCAGCAGGCACAGGCGTGTGCACTGTATAGAGCCCCGAAGAGCGAACGATCTCCAGAGCGTGATCAAAGTCCATACCACTTTGGGTGAGCTGTGCCATACGCTCAATATTAATGAAGGCAGCATGCCCCTCATTGCAGTGGTATACTTGCTTCTTGATGCCTAGCTTCTCTAGTAGCATAATGCCTCCGATACCAAGCAGATACTCCTGCTTCATACGGTTTTCCCAATCGCCACCGTAGAGCTGGCTAGTAATTCCCTTATCCCAATCACTATTCTTAGGGTGGAAGGTATCCATCAAGTAGAGCGGGATACGCCCTACATCTACTCGCCACACATTGCAGTAAACGGTATGATCTCTAAAGGGGACCTCTAAAGTCATCGGTAAACCCTGCTCATCGGTCACTTGGCTTACTGGGATATTATTGAAGTCATTCTGCTTATATTGGGCAATCTGATCACCATCGGCCGAGATGACTTGGTCAAAGTAGCCATACTTGTATAGGAAGCCTACGCCTACCATGTCTACGCGAGAGTCGCTGGCCTCCTTCAGGT
>NZ_HF988864.1:2330-3789 GCF_000435035.1 Porphyromonas sp. CAG:1061
GGCCTCCTTCAGGTAGTCGCCTGCCAGTACACCAAGACCGCCAGAGTAGATCTTCAGCACATTGCTGAGCCCATACTCCATACTGAAGTAGGCCACACTAGGGACATCGCTACGCATAGGTGCCGCAAGGTATTCCTGGAAGTGCTCATAGGCCTTGTCGAGACGAGCCATAAACTCCTCATTCTGTAGCAATTCCTCTTGCTTTGCACTGCTCAGCCCATTGAGGATCTCAATAGGATTGGCCTGAACAGCCTCCCATTTCTCCTCATCTATCTCGGCAAATAGCTTTCTTACCTCTCTCCTCCAAACCCACCAGATATTGCGGGATAGCTCCTCTAGCTTCGCTAAGTTCTTTGGCAGCTTGGAGTGAGTGTACACTTCATTCCATACCGCCTCATTACAGTTCTTATTACGAATCATAATTATTCAAACCTAATATATTCTCTTAATTACCTATGCAAAGATACTCAAATAATTATACACCAGAGCCCCCTCCTCCTATCGGTCTCAATAGGAGGAGTGGGCTCTGCTAAAAGTCTCTTACCAGATAAGGGCTTCCGAATCCTTATTTATAGAGATATCGCTTGATACTCTGCTTAGGCGTCTTCTCAAAGTCACCCTCCAGCACTTCGAAGTTGGAGATTTGGGCAAAGGAGGCAAGGCTCTCATTGAGTTGCTTGCGATTACTTTCGAGTAGCTCTTCCACCTTCTTATCGTTCTTATAGCCCGCCTTTTCGAGTGCCTTTCGGTCGATGGTCACGATTGCCACATTCCGTTTGCCCTCTCGCTGTACCACCACTGCTTCATTCATAAAGGGGAGCATCGCTATCTTCGCCTCTATCTCCTCAGGGTAAATGTTCTGCCCATTAGGGCCTAGGAGCATCGCCTTGGAGCGACCTCTCAAAAAGACGCTGCCATCCTTGGCAATATAGCCTAGGTCGCCTGTCTTCATCCAGCCATCCTCCGTAAAGAGCTCGGCAGTTGCTTGTGGGTTTTTGTAGTATCCGAGGCATACATTCTCCCCCTTCACTTGGATCTCACCCACCATCTGCCCCTCAATCTCTTGGGCATCGGCTACACGTAGCTTCTCTATCATCTTTAGCTCCTTACCACAAGAGCCAGAGACATAGTTTTTATACTGAGCATAGGAGACCAGTGGCGCACACTCCGTCATGCCGTAGCCAACGGTGTAGGGAAACTTAATACGGTCGAGGAACTGAGCCACCTCGGCATTGAGGGCTGCCCCACCAATGATGATCTCACCTAGATTGCCCCCTAGTGCCTGGATCAATCCCTCTCTAAACTTCTTGTATACCGAGTTGCGGAGGATCGGCGTCTTAAGTGCCAACCGTACCGAAGTCTCCTTGAGCTTAGGCGCCACCACGCTCTTGTAGATCTTCTCCAATACGAGTGGCACGGAGAGGATCAGCCGAGGTTGCACCTCCTTAAGTGCTTTGAG
>NZ_HF988865.1:0-4450 GCF_000435035.1 Porphyromonas sp. CAG:1061
TAGAACCCGCTATAAACCATAAGGTAAGAACGCTCTAATGCGTAACCCCTGGTGGCGGGCGTAACGAAATATTGAGCAAAGAGATATTTTAGTACCTTTGTGCAATATTGTATACATCTAGTAAGGCATCTATGGATATTAAGAGATATAAGGTATTGGAGCGCAGCCTTGGGTGGCTGCTCTTTGTGCTGAGTAGTGCGGTCTACTTCGTGACGATGGAGAAGAGTGCGAGTGTATGGGACTGCCCTGAATTTATCACCACCTTTGCGAAGATGGAGGTGGGTCACCCACCTGGGGCACCTTTTTACATGTTGGTCTACAACACGCTCGCTAATCTCTTTCCAAATGGAGGTCAGTGGATAGCCACAGCGGGGAACGCGATCAGCGGACTCTTCTCTGGGCTCACCATTATGTTGCTTTTCCTCACGACAGCGCATCTTATCCGCCGAAGCGACTGGCTAGGAGAGAGCTGGGTAGCCCCTAGCTCAGTGAGCAAGACCCAAGTGGTGCTTTACCTCGGTGGCGGTGCGGTAGCAGCGCTCCTTTATGCCTTTAGCGATACCTTTTGGTACAGTGCTGTAGAGGCGGAGGTCTACTCAATGAGTAGCTTCTTCACTGCTTTGGTCTTTTATCTGATGCTAAAGTGGGAGGCGGAGGCCGATGAAGAGGGGAGTGACCGCTGGCTATTAGTGATTGCCTATCTAATGGGTCTGAGTGTGGGGGTACACCTACTGAACCTCCTCACCATTCCAGCCATGGGACTTATCTACTACTTCCGCAAGAGCGAAAAGCCCACTTGGAAAGGAGCCGTGGTGGCGGTACTCGTCTCCTTTGCCCTGATTGCGGTACTGATGTTTGGTATCATGCAGGGGGTACCACAGATAGCAGGCTACTTCGACCTCTTCTTTGTCAATACCCTTGGTCTGCCCTTTAATAGTGGGTTGGTGGCCTATCTGATTGTGATGATCGGGCTATTGGTCTACACCTATTCCCTCACCATCACTCGCCCAGTGAAGCCTCAGCTACTAAAGGGGCTTTACCTCGTATCGGTAATATTGATCGGCATTCCTTTTATGGGTAGCAGTTGGGTGATTCCGGTATTAATCATCGGTGGATTGGCGGTCTATCTTTTCAAGGCGACTCGGCTACCAGTGCACATAATGAGCACCACTGCCATGGGGATGCTTCTATTCCTCTTCGGGATGAGCACCTACGGAGTGATCTTAATTCGTGCCAACTCAGATATCCCGATGAATCAAAATACCCCATCGGATGTCTTCTCGCTCCGCTATTACCTCTCTCGTGAGCAGTATGGCAAAGCACCGCTGATCTATGGAGAAAGCTATGCTGCACTCCCTGAGTACGATGATGCGGGACGGGTAAAGACGGTGAAGAGCACCACCTACCGCCGCAATGGCAATCGGTACGAAAAGCAGATATCTGAGTCTGTTGTCTATCGTAGCGATATGAAGATGCTCTTCCCTCGCATGTATAGCAATATGATGCCTCACTACAAGCAGGGGTATGAGATATGGGGCGATGTAGAGGGAAAGACAATGACGGTATCGGATCGTGGTAAGACTCGTACCGTGGTAGTGCCTACTTTTGCCGAAAACCTGAAGTATTTCTTTAGCTACCAACTCAACTATATGTATTGGCGCTACTTCCTCTGGAACTTTAGCGGTCGGCAAAATGACCTACAGGGGCAGGGAGAGGTGTACAAGGGGAATTGGATCACCGGTATCTCGTGGCTCGATGAGATCTTCTTGGGGCCACAAGAGGGGCAACCTAGCTTTGTGACCGATAACAAGGCACACAACCGCTACTATATGCTTCCCTTGATCCTTGGTCTGGTGGGGCTAGTAGCTCAATTGTATGGCCGTCGGAGGGATCGCGAAAACTTCTGGGTGATCTTCTCGCTCTTCTTTATGACGGGTATTGCGATTGTACTTTATCTCAATCAGCCACCTTATCAAGTGCGTGAGCGTGACTATGCCTACGCTGGTTCCTTCTACGCCTTTGCCATTTGGATTGGTATGTCGGTGCCTGCCCTTCACACACTTATCACAAAGGGCAAAAAAGAGAGCCCCGCTCTCGCAGGGCTCTTTACGGCAGTAGGGCTAGCCGTGGTAGGATTGGTATTTCAGCAGAATTATGATGACCATAACCGCAATGGGCGGTCGCTTGCTTCGGACTTTGGCAATAACTATCTAGAGAGTTGTGAGGAGAATGCGATCATCTTCTGCAACGGCGATAATGATACTTTCCCACTCTGGTATGCACAAGATACCGAAGGGATAAGGCGAGATATCAAGGTCTGCAATACCTCTTATCTACAGGCTGATTGGTACATTGACCAGATGAAGCGATGGAGCTACGAGGCGGCACCGATGCCGATCAGTTGGACACCAAATGAGTATGGTGGAGATAAGCGATTGACCGCCTACATTATCCCTAATACCACCGATACAATCCCGCTTCGCTTGGGGCTAGACTTTGTGGCAAGTAACGACCCTAAGCTGAAGCAGATACCAGGGGTGGCTCAGCAGATTGACTATATGCCTGCTGACCAGCTATCACTCGCCTTTGACCCAGCTAAACTGGTGGCAAATGGCACGCTGATGCCCGCCGACACAGTGGCTCTAGGGCGACCAGAGATGCACTTTGACTTCTCCAAGAAGCAATACCTCGGAAGGCACGAGCTGATCATCCTAGATATGCTGGCCACCAATCAGTTTGAGCGACCCATCTACTACGCCCTCACCGTGGGTGAGGATCAAAGAGTTGGCATGACCTCCAACTTCCGACAGACCGGTATGGCCTATCAAGTGCTACCAGTAGAGGTGCGGGGCACTGGCCGTGAAGTAGATATTGAGCGAATGTACCGCAATGTCACCCAACGCTTCCGCTGGGGTGGTGCCGATAAGCCTGGTACTTACTTCGATGAGAATGGGCGCCGACTAGTAGAGACCTACCGCAGTATGATCTTCGCCCCACTCGCCAAAGGTTTGGCGGAGAGTGGCGACCTAGAGCGTGCCAAGGAGGTATTGACCCTAGCTGAGCGTGCAGTGCTGGAGGAGAATGTACCGCACTCCGTTTCGTCACTTCCACTAGTAGAAGCATACTATGCAGCAGGACTGACGAAGAAGGGTGATGAGATCTCCAGTAAGGTAATAGAGGATTATCTGCAGCAGTTGGATTGGTTCTTCCGCCTAAAGCCAGAGCTGATGATGAACTCCCTGCCCGACATTCAAAATGCCCTCCTTATTGTAACGGAGGCCCTGAAGCTAAGTAATAGCAATAGCGATGCTCTCAAAGGAAAGTACGATGCACAGCTAGCAAGCTATCAGAATACTCTCCTCGGCATCATTAAATTGCTACGGGAGCCATGATTATAGAGCAACCACCGAAACTCTATCGCAGACTATTTCCGGGTGCAGTATGGCGGATTCCTAGTCTGCCACACGAGGAGCAGCCATCGGTCTACCTCACCTTTGACGATGGCCCTATCCCCGAGGTGACCCCTTGGGTATTGGAAACTTTGGCAGAGTACGGGGTAAAAGCCACCTTCTTCTGCGTGGGGGAGAATGTATGGCGGTTCCACCCCCTCTTTGAGCGCATTCTACAAGAGGGGCATGCGGTAGGCAATCACACCTACCACCACCTACAGGGATTGCCAACCCCTACAAGGGCCTACATAAAAGACACCATGAGAGCCGATCAATTGATCCATTCGCCACTCTTCCGCCCCCCACATGGGCATCTTGGGCGAAGTCAATTGAAGGTGCTAAGTAGTCGCTACCAACTGATTATGTGGGACGTGGTGACCCGAGACTACTCCAAGCGGGTGACTCCTCAGCAGGTATTGGAGGCGGTAAAGCGGTATACTCGCGACGGCTCCATCATCGTATTTCATGACTCACTCAAGAGTGAACCCAATCTCCGTTACGCCCTACCAAAGTCTATTGAATACCTCCTCGAGGAGGGCTATCAATTCAAAAGGCTACCTGGGCGGTGCGAAGAGGAGACTCATTCATTAATAACAGAGGCACTATGACCCAACCTAACAACCATAACAAACCGCTCAACTGGGCTGGGCGACTACTCGCCCGCTTCGGTTGGACCCCTATATTTCCCGAGACTTTCCACCCGAAGAGTGTCATCTGCGTGGCACCCCACACCTCTAATTGGGACTTTATTATCGGGTATCTATACTACAAAGCGTGGGGCGTCGGCGTCACACCTCGCTTCCTAATCAAAAAGGAGTGGTTTACCTTTCCCTTCAACCTTATATTTAAGCCGCTAGGGGGACTACCAGTAGACCGCAAGAGCGGAGGCTCCTCGGTAGACCAGGCGGTAGAGATGATTCAGAAAGCCGACCGCCTACACATCGGCATCACACCCGAAGGGACACGCAAGCGCCGTGACCGCTGGAAGAGTGGATTCTACC
>NZ_HF988865.1:4499-8250 GCF_000435035.1 Porphyromonas sp. CAG:1061
CAGGCGTACCGATTGACCTCGCTAAGATCGATTATAAAAAGAAGGAGGTGGGCATCATCGCCTCTATTATGCCCGACCAAACCGATATAGAAGAGGCGATCCGCAAGATTCGAAGCTATTTCGATAGTAGTATGGCGAAGTACCCTCAGCAGTTTGCAGACCTATGAAAGAGCAGCTAGTAGTCGCTTCGCTACAGATGGAGCAGCAACAGAAGGATATTGATGCCAATATCACCAAGGTGAAGCAACTGGTGGAGGGGCAAGCGTTTGACCTACTAGTGCTGCCCGAGATGTGGACCACTGGCTTCCTCGTAAAGGTGGCAGACCTCTCTCGGGAGTTTCTCACCGAGGCATTTGAGCGAGGGCTAGAGACGATGAAAGCACTTGCGACAGCAAACGATGCAGCGCTTTATGGCACCCTGCTAGAGCTACGCCCGAGTGGTAAGCCAAGTAACACCGGCCTTTTCGTTACCCCTACAGGCGAGGTGACCTACTACCGCAAGAAGCACCTATTTCACCTAGGCGGTGAATCGGAGCACTTCGAGGCAGGAGAGGAGCGGGTGCAGGTGAGCTACCAAGGTTGGCAAATTCGCCTCAGCACCTGCTACGACCTCCGCTTCCCCACCTGGCTACGACAAGACCCAGAGCTGGGGCTTTATGACCTACTCCTCTGCTCTGCCAACTGGCCTCGTCCTCGCCACCTGGCATGGGAACGCCTTCTCAGAGCTCGTGCGATTGAAAACCAGAGCTACCTAGCCGCCTCCAATCGTGCCGGCACCCCCCACCCCAAGCTCGTCTACCCTGGTTACTCCTTTATCCTTGATAGCGAAGGGGAGAGCCTAAGCGAGAGCAAAGAGCCAGTGGAGACCCTCCTCACCGCCACTCTCTCTCGCCCCGACCTTATGGCACGAAGGAGTGCTTTCCCCGTCCTCGAAGACCTCGACCCCTTCCAGCTGCTACCAAGGTAATCCGTGAGAGGATTATTTGGTATCTTTGCGACGCAGAATAAAGAATGATATTTTCGATAATAAGATAAGATGGCAAAGAAGATAGACGCACTCACCCCTCGGAGCGAAGACTACTCTAGGTGGTACAATGAGCTAGTGATGAAAGCCGACCTAGCTGAGAATAGTGATGTACGTGGCTGTATGGTGATCAAGCCTTATGGCTACGCTATTTGGGAGAAGATGCAGCAAACGCTCGACCGAATGTTTAAGGAGACGGGGCACTCCAATGCCTACTTCCCGCTCTTCATTCCTAAGTCGTTCCTCAGCAAAGAAGCCGACCACGTGGAGGGATTTGCTAAGGAGTGTGCTGTGGTGACCCACTATCGACTTAAGAATAACCCCGATGGCTCTGGCGTGGTAGTAGACCCTGCCGCAAAGCTGGAGGAAGAGCTGATCGTTCGCCCCACGTCAGAGACGATTATTTGGAATACCTACAAAGGATGGATCCAATCGTGGCGCGACCTCCCTATTCTCTGCAATCAGTGGGCCAACGTAGTTCGCTGGGAGATGCGTACCAGGCTATTCCTCCGCACAGCCGAATTCCTTTGGCAAGAGGGGCATACCGCCCACGCCACTTCGGAGGAGGCAAGGGAAGAGGCAGAGCGTATGATTGGGGTCTACAAGACTTTTGCCGAAGAGTACATGGGCATGCCTGTAATCGTAGGGCATAAGAGTGAGACGGAGCGCTTTGCTGGTGCCGTAGATACCTACACGATTGAGGCACTGATGCAAGATGGCAAGGCTCTGCAGAGCGGTACGTCGCACTTCCTTGGTCAAAACTTTGCCAAAGCCTTTGATGTCACTTTTACCGATAAGGAGGGTAATCAGCAACTCGTTTGGGCCACCTCGTGGGGCGTCTCCACCCGATTGATGGGTGCCCTCATCATGAGCCACTCCGATGATAATGGGCTCGTACTCCCTCCACACCTCGCCCCCATTCAGGTGGTGATGGTGCCTATCTACAAGTCGGAGGAGCAACTAGCAGAGATTAAGGCAACTCTAGAGCCTATCCAAAAGGAGCTAAGGGCTAAGGGCATTTCGGTGAAGCTTGATGATTCTGATAATCGGAAGCCCGGCTGGAAGTTTGCAGAGTATGAGCTGAAGGGCGTACCGGTCCGCCTCGCCATGGGTGGCCGTGACCTAGAGAATGGCACGATTGAGGTGATGCGTCGCGATAAGCTAGAGAAGAGCACCCACGCACTTGAGGGGATCGTGGAGTACATCTCGGAACTGCTCGAGGATATTCAGAAGAATATCTATCAGAAGGCACTCAACTACCGTCAGGAGCATACTACTGTGGTGGATAGCTACGACGAGTTCAAGCGAGTGCTTGATGAAAAGGGCGGATTTATCCTCGCCCACTGGGATGGCACACCCGAGACCGAGGCAGCGATCAAGGAGGAGACTAAGGCGACTATTCGCTGTATCCCTAGTGACGGAGATACCACTCCAGGCACTTGCATCTACAGTGGAAAGCCATCGGCACGTAGAGTGTTATTTGCAAGAGCCTACTAAAAGAAGGGTCGCTTGATGACTACTTTACTTTGGATATTAGGGGCGGTAGCACTTGTGCTACTCGCCCTTATTTTATACCCTAATAATAAGAAGCCGAGCATTAAGATAAAGACCAACTTATCGGACTTTCAAGGAGAGAGAGCCGTTCAGCCAATTGCAGTACGTAGCCCTTTATTAGACCCAATCCCAAGGGCAGAGGGAGATAGGGCAGTGGCAAAGTGGATGATCCTAGACCTACAGACCACAAGTCTCAGTGTAGAGGTTGGAGATGAGGCTAGAATCTTAGAGGCGAGCTGGGCACTACTGGATGAGCAGTATAAGTTGATCACTCGGCACACCTATCGGGTCCGACAAGAGGTGAGTAGTTCGCCCGAAGCTTTCAGAGTGCATGGCATCTCTGACACGCATCTAACCCCTTACAGCATTTCTGAGCAAGAGCTAGTGGAGCGGTGGTTTTCTGACCTCGCACCGGGGACAATACTCGTAGGTCATAATATCGCCTTCGACCGTGCTATATTGCTAGGCACCGTGAGGCGAGTTGCACCTACGCGTACAGCTGAACTAGAACAGCTCCCCACCTTCTGTACCATGACCTATCTCTGCACCTCGCCCGACAGTAGATACCCCAGCCTAGTACACCTCACAGAAGAGCTTGCCGGCATTCCACCCCAACGCTTTTATAGCCTTCGTCCTATCTCTTGGAGAAACGTCTACTTCACCCGCCTCTGCCTGCTCCATCTGCTTCCTAATAACCATTGATCTGAAGAGGGTCTCCATCTCGCCAAAAACTGAGATGCAACTCGTCATTTGCTTAGTTGCATCTCGGCATTTGCTTAGTTGCAACTCGCCGATCGCTTAGTTGCAACTCAATTTTTGACGAGACCCAGTCGCAGTTTTTGGTTGGATAAATAGGCGGTGCCAAAGAGCCATAACGCACTAAGATATATGTTCCTTATCGGTTCTCTGCGGGAAGGCCTTTATCGCGATGGTGCCATGATTACCCATAAAACCCCGAAGGGATTTCATGGCGTATTAACCCAAGCTTCCCCCTGAAGGGGAGCGTAAGCGATCCTGAAGGTGAAGCTTGGGATGAAAGGTCACCATAAGCTCACTACCCCAAAGGGGTTGCACTTTGATGCACCTATAATATATAGGCAATGGTGGATATGCAACCCCTTCGGGGTAGCTGGTTGCGGTTGATGCCCTACCCGGCCTTTCCCTCGGCAGGCA
>NZ_HF988865.1:8295-12791 GCF_000435035.1 Porphyromonas sp. CAG:1061
GGGGGGAAGGCTGGGTTATTAGACCATGTAAGCCCTTCGGGCTACCAGCACCTTTTCCGACACGGCGCCTCTTGGGAGAAGGGTCTCGGCAGAGGTCATTGCTCCATTATCCTCAACAGCTTGTATATGATAATTCGCACATCAGTCTCTTCTAATGCGTAACCCCCTGAGACTTCCGAGCATCAGGGTGAAATGAGCGGCAAATTGTGTACCTTTGCGGGAAATAAATTCTGCGACCATTGTAGTGTGCGTATGCTTGCATTATGCGACACAAATTGGTCGTGGAGCTAATTTACAATCATTTATATCATCTTATGAAGCATTATTTTACAACATTCATCATTCTCTTGCTTCTTGCTAGCTCTTCAACGAATGCTTTAGCAATCAATGCAAAAGGGAATTCTGTTACCGACCCTACAAAAGCTGAGCCTGACTCGGTATACCACCTTAAGAGCTTAGAGGTAGTTGGTTTTAGACGCGACAAGGTCTCTAAAATCAATGTGGAGATGAAGCATCTCCCCTTTAGGATCTCCAAGATCTCTTTGTCGCCACTGAAGCTTAGAGGTGTTTTTGACTTCCAAGAGGCTGTTAGATTTACCCCTGCTGCGCATGTGAGCACTTCTTATGGTGCGTTTCAGCAACTTAGTGTGAGAGGTTTCGACTACACCCCCATTGAGATTGATGGGATGCGTGACGAGCGTACCACCTTCAACTCTTATCCTGTTCCCGACCTTACGATGGTTGAGACCCTTGAAGTGACCAAGGGGCCTGCCTCTATTCTAACAGGCCACTCATCTGTTGGCGGTGCTATTAACATAGTGCGTAAGTCGGCTACGAATGTGCCTACTCTGGAGCTACTCTTGATGGGTGGTTCGTGGAATACATACCAAGTATCTGGGACCATTGGGGGAAAGGTGGTCGATGGTATTAATACGCTTTTCAACCTAAATGTGGCTGGTGGTGATGGCTGGCGAGATAGAGGTGATAAGCGGTTTTCGCTGTATAATAACACCAACTTCCGATTGGCACCAAATCATGTGCTAGACTTGAGACTGAGCTATGTGCACGATTATTATGGTACCGAAGCTGGCTTGCCCGCTACGATGCCTGCCGATATTACAGATGAAGTTGCTGGTAAGGTGATCTATCGTGAGGGTGACCTCCTTAGGGGTCTTAACCTAGCACAGAGATACAATACGGAGAGTGACTTTATGTACAATACTAATGCCAATGGTATGCTTCGCTACGTTTTCTATATGGATAATGGGTGGAAGCTCTCCAATAAGGCGATGTACAACTATGATGTCATTGATTACTTCTCTACAGAGACACTAAGCTATCCTACTAGCGACAAGCCTATCTTCCCTTATTTTTACACAAGGAATGGGAAAAAGACTTATATTGATCTTGACCATGTACAGCGTACGTTTCCACTGCGTTTCCAGCATAAGGCTCAGACGGTTCAGGACCAACTGGACTTCTCTGGTAAATTCAACATTGGTTCGGTGGGTAACAATATCTTAGTTGGTGGCTCTTATACCTTTATGGATAGGGTATCATTCTCTGGATATAGCGTTGCTAAAAAGCCTTATGCTATCCATCATCCGAATGATAAGGATGATGTGTGGGGCCCTGGGGTAAATGCCATAGTCTCTGCCTATCAGCCAGATAATAGTCTCTTGATGCATTCTCGCTTTGGCAAGGCGTCGCCATCAAAGACTCAAGTGATTGGTCTCTTCTTCCAAGATGTCCTGGACTTCTCTAGTCAATTGAAGGGATTTATTGCACTACGATACAATAATTATAGCATTAAAAACTATCGTAGTTCTTCTGCCATAGACCGCAAGGCTCAATACGATCGTGGTGAATTGACCTCCAATCTGACTTACAACTCTCTTACGTATCGATTGGGGCTGGTGTATGAGCCTATTGAGGATCTCTCTATATATGGTAGTTTTTCCAACTTCTTTGTGCCAGACCGTAGGGCGAGGTCTTTTAGTGAGAAGCAAATCTTAGTGGACCGTCATGGCAAGATAATTGACCAATCGAAGCTGGACTTTAAGAAGGCGGTATTTGAGCCAACCACTGGTTACCAAGCAGAGGTGGGTGGTAGCTTTAGCTTCTCGGATAAGCTGAGTGGCACCCTATCTCTATACCATATTAAGCAGAATAACCTAGTCCGCAATATTGGAGTAGTGTCTGGAATAGTGGATGGTAAAAACATAGATAAGAGTGTGGTTGCACAGGTGGGGACTGTACTCTCCAATGGTCTGGAGACGGAACTTAACTACAGACCTATTGACCGCCTCTTTATCAGCCTAGGATATGGCCTCACAGATGTGAAGTATGGAGAAATTGCGAAGAATGAATTGGGTCTAAGTGGTGTGGACAAGGGTGATAGGCTCAATAGGATCCCAATGCACACTTTCTACTCATTTGGTAATTACACCATTGATAAGGGAATACTTTCTGGACTTGACCTCAACTATAGCGTTACATTTACCGATAAAATATATAGGAACTTTGGTCGCAACCTGTACTACGACCCTTATACTTTGGTAAATGTGGGAGCTAACTACGCCATCAAAGACAGTGGTGTCTCTGTAGGACTGCAGCTGAACAACCTTTTTGACAAGAGCTACTTTGCACAGTCTTTAGGTAATCAGATGATACCTGCTGCACCTCGTAATTTCAAGCTAATGATTCGCTACAAAATATTCTAAGCACTACTGGATGCTATGAAGCTTTTGCGTTTTTTGCACAAATGGCTAGGCATATTAATGGCACCTCTGCTAGTGATGTGGTTCGTCACTGGTTTCTTTATGATCTTTTCAGGGTTTCCCCGAGTGGAGAAGGAGCAAGCGTTTGCTCTATTGGACCCGATTGGAAGCATCGACTCCCTACCCAGCACGGGTGAATTGATTGATTGGTACCAGACGCACACAGTCACAGGAGCCAACCCTACAACCCTCTCACTGAAGCGTGAGGAGGGGAGGGCTGTGCTCTCGCTCAGTGGGGAGCAAGGTGTGGTCTTGATGGACCTTCGCTCCCAGAAGCCTATAGTCGATATTCCTCCAACGCTGGAGGAGCTAACCGAGAAAACACTCCGGCTTACGGGACTCTCGCCTGCCCGGGTAGATACATTGCACCAGCTTAATCAGTGGTTACCTTTTGCCTCACGTAGAGAGGACCTGCCTTTTATCAAAGTATCGGTAGAGGATCCGAAGTCTACTACCCTTTACTTCTCTGGCAAGAGTGGCCAACTATTGCAGGAGACTAACCAAAGTAATCGCTGGATGGCCTACTTTGGTGCCATCCCTCACTGGATTTACTTCTGGCCAATTCGGCAAGATGTAGAGCTTTGGAAGGGGATATTTGTGGTCTTGGGGATTATAGGCTGTGTGATGATTATTTCAGGCATCATTGTGGGCGTTGTATGGACCGTGAAGAGCCGAAGATCCTCCCGACGCCGTTGGTCGCCCTTCTCAAAAAGGTCGGGCAAGTGGCTGTATTGGCACCATATATCGGGGCTTCTCTTTGGTCTAATTGTGCTCACGTGGATGTTTAGCGGCTGGATGTCCTTGGACTCATTACCCCGCTGGCTTACTGGCCCATCCCCTCGTAGTGAGCTTTACACCATTAGGGATGGAGGAGCTATTACTGGCGATGAGATGATGCATTTTGAGCCCATCCTTGCCCAGCACCCCAATGCAAAGCAGGTGACCTACTCGCACTACATGGGGCGGCCATACTATCGACTTGAGGAGAGTGCCAAACCAGCTACCTACCTAGTATACAATGATGATGGTTCGCTTGCCCAACTGGCATTAAGCCAAGAGGAGGTGGTGAGTTATCTCAATGATCTCGACCTAGCGATAGAGGTGAAGGAGGCTTCGGTACTCCACCACTATAAAGGCGATTATCTCCCCCATCCGCGGGGAAAGCGGAAGCCACCTCTCCCTGTACTTGACCTCTTGACGGCTGAGGGGACTACCCTTTACATCGCATTGGACGAGCCCTATTTATCCGTACAGAATCGGGCGACGAGGCTCAATAATTGGGCCTACCAAAAGCTCCACTCGCTAAAATTTGTCTGGAGCTACGAACACCCTACGCTTTGGCTCTGTATCATGCTCTTCTTACTCACAGGTGGAGCGATTGTTAGTGTCACTGGCTTAGTCCTCGGATGGCGAGCCCTGAAACGTGCACTAAAGCACCGCTCCAATAACCATCAGCGACGTAGGGAGGTACAGCAGGGGTAGCCCATTAAGAGGATATCCATTGGCATTCCCTTTATCCCCTATCGGGGAAAAGCTAAGGTAAGGTCCTCCATAGGTTGGGGGACCTTACCTTTTGCGTTCCGATTTTAACTGTAGTGGCGGTTTTGCAGCTTCGAAGGGGTCATTCGAGGGGGTCAGGGGTTACGTATTAGAAAGGTCTTCCAAGTCGTAATGATCGGAGCATCGGTAGTAACCCAAAAAGTGTGTAAGGCAGAA
>NZ_HF988866.1:0-1665 GCF_000435035.1 Porphyromonas sp. CAG:1061
CCTATTTAGCACGGACCTCTGCCGAGGTCCTTTTCCATAAACACTCCAATGAATGCCACATGGCAACACCTTCCTAATCCATAACTCCTGCGCCACTCGTGGTTATCCCCCGTCATCTGCACAATTATTTATCTATTTGTCTACACTTTCAGGAATAACAAATAACCAGTGTATACAATAACAGGAATACATGAACCCGTGTGTACTATTTTCAGGAGTACCGCATACTATTCTCAGGAATACCACACACACCTCATATTCCGTATGCGTGCGGAATGGATTCCGCCTGTATACGGAATAGATTCCGCTCGCATACGGAATGCATTCCGCAGGCATACGGAATATTGCCGGAATATCAAAATCAAGAAGCTTGTCTGCAAGCCACTTCTAGCGATGTGGGATAAAAATGTTGGGCGAAAGTTTGTTTATCTACGAAATTGTCGTAACTTTGCTACGAATAAATCGTAATAAGGATATTGATCGTAGATAACAACAATATGAGTGAGCCTAACTTTCTAAACGGACTATCCCCTCTCGAGGAGGACTTTATGCGTGCACTATGGCATATCGGAGAGGGTGAGATAAGCGATGCCATCCCCTTGATGGAGCATTCGGACACCCCTTACACCACGGTGGCTTCGGTGGTCAGCAAGCTGGAGAGCAAGGGGTATGTTACTCGTACGGGGAAGCGACGTGGTCACCTCTATGCCCCATTGGTAAGCCAAGAGGAGTACACCGATAAAACCATTAAGTATATTGTTGCCAACTTCTTCAAAGGTTCATACAAAAGTCTGGTGCAACACTTTGCGCAGGAGGAGAAGGTAAGCAAGGAGGAGATCTCGGAGATTCTGAAACTAATTGAAGAGGAATAAGTGGTATGATGATTTGGTTGAAATATCTAGGGCTGTCGGGAATAGGGATTGCTCTCTTTTACCTCCTCGGAGTGGTATTGCTTCGCAAAAGCACCCTACTCCGTGCCAAGCGATGGTATTACCTCATCGCCATCGCCTCTAGCCTTTTGCTCCCTCTGATCTCTTTAGCAGTACCAGAAAGGGATGTAGATGAGGCACAAGATAGGTTGCTCCCCAGCTTCACCATCGTGATAGAGGAGGAGCCAACCATCACTGCACCTGCTACAAAGAGAAACTCAATAGACTGGTCCAGAGTACTGATGGCAACTTGGGCTATTGGTGCAGCGAGTACACTCATCTGGCTCACCTCGGGCGGGTACAAACTCTATAGATTATGCCGCACCTCCACGAAGCGCGAGCTCAGTAATAATGCCACACTTTATGAGGTGGATGAAGAGCTTGCCCCCTTCACGATTGGCAGGGCAATCTTTATCCCCAAGTCCTTATCGAATAGCGATATCACACCCACTATTCTGTCGCATGAGCTGGAGCACATTAGGCAGAAGCACTATTGGGATATCATCATCAGTACGGTGCTGCAGCCCTTACAGTGGTGGAATCCATGTGCGTGGGGATTGCTCCAACAACTGCGCACCAACCTTGAATACCTAGCAGACCAAGGGGTGTTGCGAGAGGGAAGAGACCGAAAGACCTACCAGTATCAGCTACTGGAGTGTACACTAGGCCGAAAGGTAGAGCTACCCTCGCTCTCATTTTCTATGCAAAACCTAAAGAAACGAATCGTAATGATGAA
>NZ_HF988866.1:1715-4797 GCF_000435035.1 Porphyromonas sp. CAG:1061
AAACCAACAAGAAACTAGCCATAGTTTACGCACTTTCGGCACTTCCGGTACTTGCCTTCTTGGCACTCGGTACTCAGATGGTTACTATCAAGCAAGCCAAAGCAAGCACCATCACAGAAGTGGCTCCGCCACCGACCAAAGACAAGGTCTTCGAAAAGCTAGATAAAATGCCAGAATTCCCTGGTGGAGGAAAAGCAATGATGCAGTGGCTCAGCCACAACATACAGTACCCTAAGGATGCGATAGATGCCAAGATAGAGGGGCGTGTAGTGGTATCATTTATTGTCGAGAAGGATGGCTCCATCTCCAATGCGGAAGTAAAGAAAGGGGTGTACGAATCACTAGATAAGGAGGCTCTAAGAATAGTCAATGCCATGCCTAAGTGGAAACCTGGCATGCAAGCTGGGCAACCTGCAAGGACTCGTTTTTTCGTGCCAATCAACTTCAAGTTTGCACAGCCTGCAGTGCAAGAGGGAAAGGTCTTTGACTACCTAGATGATATGCCTGAGTTTCCAGGAGGGCAAGCAGCAATGATGCAGTGGCTCAGCCAAAATATACAATACCCAAAGGAAGCTGTTGACGGCAATATTGAGGGACGTGTGATCGTCTCATTCATCATTGAGAAGGATGGCTCTATCTCCAATGCCAAAGTAACAAAGGGCGTGCACGAGTCACTAGATAAGGAGGCTCTAAGAGTAGTCAGTGCGATGCCCAACTGGAAACCAGGTATGCAGGATGGTCAACCAGCAAGATGCCAGTTTACTCTTCCAGTCAGCTTTAAGTTTGCCCAGCCAGCAGTGCAAGAGGAAAAGGTCTTTGAGTACCTAGATGATATGCCTGAATTCCCAGGAGGAGGAAAGGCAATGATGGAGTGGCTTGGCCAAAATATCCAATACCCCAAGGAGGCAGTTGATGCCAAGGTTGAGGGGCGTGTGATGGTCTCATTCGTCATAGAGAAGGATGGATCCGTCTCCAATGCCAAAGTCATTAGGAGCATAGATCCGTTACTAGACAACGAAGCGCTAAGAGTGGTCAATGCCATGCCCAACTGGAAGCCAGGTATGCAGGATGGCCAGCCAGTAAGAGTCCGCTTTACCATCCCTGTCAGCTTCAAGCTCCCTAAGCCTGCCACAGCACCCACCAAATAACCTCAAGTAAATGAAATGGGCTAGACCATCCGATGATGATCTAGCCCATTCACTTATGTATAAATCAGCTTACCTAATACGCTGGTAACCGAACTGTGCTACCTCACCAAGCTCCTCCTCAATACGGAGCAACTGGTTGTACTTAGCCATACGATCGGAGCGGCTCATAGAACCAGTCTTGATCTGACCAGAGTTGGTTGCCACAGCGATATCAGCAATAGTGGCATCCTCAGTCTCACCAGAGCGGTGGCTAGTAACAGTAGTATAGCCATGGCGGTGTGCCATATCAATAGCATCAAGGGTCTCGGTAAGGGTACCGATCTGATTCACCTTGATGAGGATAGAATTGCCACACCTCTCAGCGATACCACGGCGGAGGAAGTCCACATTGGTCACGAAGAGGTCGTCACCCACCAACTGGCACTTGTCGCCAATAGCCTCGGTAAGTAGCTTCCAGCCCTCCCAGTCGTTCTCGCTCATACCATCCTCAATAGAATCGATTGGGAACTTATTGATTAGCTCTACAAGATAAGCAACTTGCTCCTCACGATTACGCTTAGCACCATTTGATCCCTCAAACTTAGCGTAGTTGTAGATACCATCCTCATAGAACTCGCTCGAAGCACAGTCAAGAGCAATAGTCACCTGTTCACCAGCCTTGTACCCTGCAAGATCAATAGCCTTAAGGATACAACCCAGAGCATCCTCAGTACCATCCAGAGCAGGGGCAAAACCACCCTCATCTCCTACTGCAGAGCTAAGTCCACGATCGTGGAGTACCGTCTTAAGTTCATGGAAAATCTCCGCACCCATACGAACTGCCTCCTTCATGTTGGTAGCTCCGATAGGGCGAATCATAAACTCCTGGAATGCGATAGGGGCATCAGAGTGGCTACCACCATTGATGATATTCATCATTGGGACTGGTAAAATGTGTGCATTGGTACCACCGATATAGCGATAAAGTGGCATACAAAGTGCATCAGCAGCAGCCTTAGCCACAGCTAGTGACACGCCTAGGATCGCATTAGCACCCAGCTTGCTCTTAGTAGGAGTACCATCAAGATCAATCATCATCTTATCGATCAAACGTTGATTGCTTGCATCGGCACCAATCAAAGCAGGTGCAATAATATTATTGATATTCTCCACAGCCTTTGTCACCCCCTTACCAAGGTAGCGTGACTTATCACCATCACGAAGCTCCAATGCCTCGTGCTCGCCTGTAGAAGCTCCACTTGGCACAGCTGCCCTACCAAAGGCACCACATGCAAGTGCTACGTCTACTTCAACCGTGGGATTTCCGCGAGAGTCAAGAATCTCTCGTCCATGAATACTGATAATCTCCATAATCTCTTTTTTACCTAATAAGTTTATAAACCTTCTTACTTACTTTTCACCCACAAAGATACATAAATAATTCCCTATTCGCTGATTAAGGAAGTGAAAAATATAGAATTAATCCCTCACATAGAATGTTGCACGAAGTGCCTTTCTCGCACATTGGCTTCAAATGTGCTGAGACTTTGCACGAAGGATGAAATGCAAGGCCTGAGGATGAGGGCAAGGTGCACGTAGGGCACCAAGGCCCTAACGGGCCGAAGGGAGCGTACTCACGTACGTGACCAAGACCGAACTCCGAAAGCAACTTTATGTACCTTGGCATCCTTACGGAAGCCTAGGCGTAGCAGATCGCCTTCGTGCAACAGTCTCATAAAAGTAAAAGAGGCTAACTTCTTATGAAGCTAGCCTCTTTTCAATTAGTTGCGGGGATAGGGATCGAACCTATGACCTTTGGGTTATGAGCCCAACGAGCTACCACTGCTCCACCCCGCGATTTCTAAATGCAAAGGTAGTATTAATTTTCGACACTAACAAATCCTTGCCCCTTTTCCCTCTAAAAAGAGAATGTTGCACGAAGTGCCATTCTCGCA
>NZ_HF988867.1:0-2320 GCF_000435035.1 Porphyromonas sp. CAG:1061
GAGCGCCAAGCCGATAGCCATGTTGACCCCCAGCCCTCCCTTTACCTTGCGTGCCGAAAGGGAAACCCCAATAAGGGTGAGAATAAAGGCGGCAAGAATCGAGGCATATCGCCGGTGATACTCCACTTGAAAACTCTGGATATTGCCCACCCCACGCTTCTTTTGTTGCTCTATGTAGTGGCTCAGTTCGGCATTGGTGAGCTGCTCGCCATCCTCTCTAGAGATTAGGAGGTCGGCTGGGGTGAGGATCAAGAGGGTATCTAGCTGGTCGCCGTACTCATTGTGCTCCTTGAGCCCATCAAAAGTGCGGATATGGTAGTCGTAGACAGTCCAATGATAGAGGCTATCACTGTGATAGGCAATCCGCTGTGCGGTGAGCTGACTAGTGAGCGTATTCTCCTCAAACTTCTGTAGTGAGAAGTTGTAGCCCATATTTTCTCTCGCATCAAAGGTGCTGAAGTAGACCACCTCACCCGGTGCCACTGCCGCTTGGATGTTTTGGTCCATCTCCACCTTTTTATTTTTGACCCACGTGTTGGTAAAGTCGATGCGAATCACATTGAGGTTGGGGATAATCCATGCACTAAATACAAAGGAGACCACCGCAATAATTGCTGCCGATATGAAGTAAGGGCGGAGGATACGATTGAAACTCATCCCTGCCGCCTGCATCGCAATGATTTCGGAGCGTGCCGCCAGCTTACTCGTAAAGAATACCACCGTGATAAAGATGAATAGCGGTGAGAGGAGCAACGCATAGTAGGGGATAAAGGCGATATAGTACCACACAATATCCATAAAGGGTAGGGCAGGATTGAGGAACTCCTCCATCTTCTCCTGAATATCGATCACCACAATGATGATGAGTATTAGCATCAGTGCAAAGAGGAAGGTACCAAGGAAGCGACTAATGATGTATCGGTCGATTCGTTTCACCCCCAAACGATCCAATAGATGTCTACCCTTTTGCTTCATCGTCAATGGATTGGATTATCGTCTTTGCTGTAGTTCGGGGAGTACACTCGCCTTCCACTGAGGGTAGTCGCCCTCAATGATATGCTTGCGTGCTTGCCTCACTAGATCGAGGTAAAAAGCAAGGTTGTGGATGCTTGCAATCTGTAGCCCCAGTAGCTCATCCGACTTAATCAGGTGGCGTACATACGCCTTGCTATAGGTGTGGTCTACATAGCTCGTCCCCTCAGGGTCAAGAGGTGAATAGTCGTCTTTCCACTTCTCATTACGCATATTCATAGTGCCACGCCAAGTAAATAGCTGACCATTACGCCCATTGCGGGTAGGCATGATGCAGTCAAACATATCCACCCCACGCTCTATCCCCTCAAGGATATTGGCGGGCGTGCCCACCCCCATCAGGTATCTAGGGCGGTCCTTAGGGAGTACCTCATTCACCACCTCTATCATCTCGTACATCACCTCCGTAGGCTCCCCCACGCTGAGACCACCAATGGCATTGCCATCAGCCCCTAGTTCCGCCACACGCTCTGCCGACTCCCTTCGGAGATCGCTAAAGCCAGCCCCTTGTACAATGGGGAATAGGCTCTGAGGGTAGCCGTAAAGCGGTTCGGTCTCAGATAATCGTTTATGGCACCGCTCTAGCCAACGCAATGTGAGGTCAAGCGACTGCCGAGCATACCGCCAATCGCAGTCGCCAGGAGGGCACTCATCAAAAGCCATGATGATATCAGCACCAATCTCCCTCTGGATATCCATCACCCGCTCAGGGGTGAAGAGGTGACGTGACCCATCAATATGGCTCTGAAATTGCACCCCCTCCTCAGTGATCTTTCGGCTATCGGCAAGTGAAAAGACCTGAAACCCGCCACTATCGGTGAGCATCGGCCCCTCCCAACTATTAAACTTCTGAATACCCCCCGCACCGCGGATAATCTCCGTGCCAGGGCGAAGGTACAGATGGTAGGTATTCCCGAGGATAATCTCCGCTTGGATATCCTTCTGCAGCTCCCAAGCATGTACCGCCTTCACACTCCCCACCGTGCCAACCGGCATAAATATAGGCGTATGCACCTCGCCATGTGGCGTGTGCAGCACCCCGGCTCGTGCCGACGAGCCTTTATCGCTATGTACTATCTCAAATTTCATACAGCTACAAAGATACTATAAATTGAGAGACTGTTGCACGCAAGGGGGTTCCGGATTCAAGGGTTATGCATTAGAAATGGTTGTGTAGTATTCATTCGAGCACCTATGGGGAAAGGACCCTGGCTGAGGGGTCGGACAACCCAGACATGTCGGACGTTTCGCCAAAGCACCCGCGAGGGTGCCACTCAGCTAGCCCCGA
>NZ_HF988868.1:0-14011 GCF_000435035.1 Porphyromonas sp. CAG:1061
AAAGTCTCAGCACATTTGCGTCAAATGTGCGAAAATGGCACTTCGTGCAACATTCTCAATTATGACCTAGTGGCTTTCATCAGGAAGAATGAGGGTCCCTTCCCCTTGAAGTGATCATCAAAAAGGTGGTAGCGATGCACCTTTCCCATCACCTCCTTTGAGTAATCATACTGGCTGTAGCCGATAAACTCCTGGCCTTGGTGTGCAGAGAAGAAAGCATGGATCTCATCTTGAGACTTGAGGGGAAGATCGGCTCCCGATATTAAGTGAAAGTACTGATAACTATCTCTACTGGTAGCAGCCCTCAAAAGGCAAACTCGGCCTCGAGCATTCGCACAGAACCCCATCGCACATCTATCCGCTCATCAATTAGGTAGAGCCGACATTTCTGAACCGCTAGCGAAGGGAGCTCTTTCACTTTTTTATCCACATGGACATAAAGGTCGTTCCGCTCATCATCAAGAGCAGAGACGAGACACTGCAGCAACTCAAAATCCCCATGAGCCAATATCAAGTAGGCGTGTTTCACTTCGACAAAAGTTTACTTTTAATAAATCTCTTAGCCCTATACAACTTGCGTGAAAGCGGAAAAAAGCTACTAATCAACTTATATTTCAAGCCATTTCGAAGCTTTACATCGTACCTATTTACAGTGTCCATTATCTCCTTAAGTCCTTCTTCAACTTCAAATTGCTCAACTTTTGAAAGAGGCTCTTTTAATGCAAAAGCACGAAAGTACTGAAGGATATAATTACTAATGCAGTCAGTTACCGCTTGTGGGGTATCACCATTCCATTCCTCAAGGAGTATTATTGCATTTCTGTAAAATGAATGTACCGCTTGGGAGTTAAATCCCCCATAACTTTGAGAGGTAGCCCCTTCCTCTCTTATATAATAGACATAAAAGGCTTTGTCAATATTCAGTAGCAGGTTCGAATGCCTGTAATACCGCAAATTAAACACCTCATCCTCATGAATCACAATTCCCTCCGGAAATTGAATGCCATATTTAGAAACAATCGACCTTTTATACACATTCATCCAGACCATCATTTCACCTAGCTTCACCTCCCCTTTGAGAAGTGCATCACAATAGATTGGTGTGAGCTTAGCTACTCCAAGATCACCAGCAAACTCACGACCGGAGCCACTAAATGTCTTTTGATAAGTATAGTGATAGAGATCGGCAGATTGTTGATCTATAATTTTTACTATTTCTTCGCAGAAATAGGGAACAAAATAATCGTCTGGATCACAGAAGGTGACGAAGTCGCCTGTGGCTAGTGACAAGCCTTTATTCCGAGCAGCTGAGACGCCTTGATTCTCTTGCTCTATATACCGCATAAAGGGGTACTTATCGGCATACTCTTTAGCAATGACACCAGAATTATCGGGGGTTCCATCATTGACCAAAATTACCTCATAAGGCAATAAGCTCTGCTCGACAAGGGCATCGAGACATCGCCTAAGGTAGCGCTCAACATTATAAATCGGTATAATTATAGATAGGGTAGGCATATAATATGCTAATTGACTGGTTAATTATTTGACAAACTTATACATAAATTCTGAGATGGCCCTCTCAAACCATAAAAAGGGAGCTCACTTTGGCTAGCATCGCTATTCGGGCAAAAAAAGCTCAGACCAAATCGGCAAAATAAATATTATTTGGGTACCTTTGCTCTGCTACTAAAGGCAAAGGCCATCACAAAGGATTTAAAATAAGATTTAAGAGCGTGGCAAGCAGGTAGCAAGAATATTCAGAGACAAGATTAATATATGGAGACGGTATTAAGTGGAATTCGCCCCACTGGCAACCTACACCTAGGTAATTACTTTGGGGCTATGAAGAGCTTCCTTAAGATGCAAGATGAGTACAACTGCTATTTCTTTATCGCAGATTGGCACTCGCTGACTACGCACCCACACCCCGATAATATCCTCAATAATACGCATACCATCCTAGCCGAGTACCTCGCTTGTGGGCTAGACCCCAATAAAGCTACGATATACGTGCAAAGCGATGTAAAGGAGGTGCTGGAACTGTATATGTACCTCAATATGAATGCTTACCTCGGTGAGCTAGAGCGTACCACCACATTCAAGGATAAGGCCCGTAAGCAGCCCAATAATGTCAATGCAGGGCTACTGACCTACCCTACTCTCATGGCATCGGATATTCTGATGCACAGAGCACACAAGGTGCCCGTAGGTAAGGATCAGGAGCAAAACATGGAGATGGCACGGAAGTTTGCCCGTCGCTTTAACCATATCTACGAGGTAGACCTATTCCCCGAGCCAGAGTCCTTTAGCTTTGGCAAGGAGGCACTCAAGATACCTGGCCTAGATGGCTCTGGTAAAATGGGTAAGAGCGAAGGCAATGCGATCTATCTGATGGACGACGAAAAGACCATCAAGCAGAAGGTGATGAAAGCGGTGACCGACTCTGGCCCTACAGAGCCCAATTCACCTAAGCCAGAGCCAATTGCCAATCTATTTACCTTCCTGAGCATCGTTTCTACACCCGATACTTACCAGCACTTTGATGAGGCTTACAATAAGTGTGAGATACGGTACGGCGACCTCAAGAAGCAATTGGCAGAGGATATCAATGCCTGCTGTGCACCCATCCGCGAGAAGATCATCGAGTATCGAAAAGATACCGACCTCCTTGAGAGAGTGGCCAAAGAGGGAGCTGAGAAGGCTAGGGAGAATGCCCGCCAAACAGTAGAGATGGCAAGAGAGATCATAGGATTTCCTAAGATGAGATAACACAAAAACAGATAAAGAGAGAACGAGAAAATGAACGGAATGACAGACAATCTGAATACCCTTAGCGGTAAGGTGATCAAAATACTTCCTCTTGTGTCAGGAGATAGCAAGCACAAGCCTGGAGAGAAATGGTACAGACAGGAATTCGTAATCGAGACCTACGCTCAGTATCCTAGGCAAGTATGCTTCCAAATATGGGGCAAGGATAGGATAGACGCTGCCAATCTCCAAATGGGTGAGGACGTGACCGTCACCTACGAGCTATCGAGCCGTGAGTACCAAGAGCGTTGGTATACTAGTGCCGATGCCCGCAACATCATGAAGGGGATGCCACAGCAGCAGGGCTACGGAATGCCTCAGCAACCAGGTTACGGGATGCCTCAGCCAGGATATGGCATGCCTCAGCAACCACAACAGCCACAGCAACCACAGCAAGGTGCTACACAAATGCCAGGCACCAATGCCCCATTTGGACCACAACAAGGGGGTGGCGACGACCTGCCATTCTAAATAAAAGCCAGAAAAGTGACAGTAGCTACTAGTCTTTCTCCCACGAGAAAGCTAGTTGCTACTGACCTATTTACCACCAAGCTACGGGGGAGAACAAGCTTTGGGAAAAGCTAAAGTTATATACAAAGAGAGATAAAAGGAGATACCTCCAGGGCATTCATAGCCGAGCGACACCAACCAACACTAATAGTACAACACAAAAACAGTCGACTCAAAACCACTGGAGCCTGTGATATCCTACTAAGAGAGCAGACAAAAGAAATCACAAAGAGAGAGAGAAAGAAAGGAAGAGATTGTTATGGGATTTAAAGAGGTGATGGCACTACGCCAAGAAGGAAACCTAACAGAAGCACTAACACTAGCCCAAAAAGACTACCAAGAGAATCAAGACCAATGGTCTGCTTCGGCACTATTTTGGGTATTGAAAGACCTAGCTACACAACAGATTAATGAGGAAAAGAGAGAGGAAGCCCAAAGACTGCTAGAGCAGATGGAGCAGATCGTGGGATATATGGGAGCCACCGCTAATGTGGCACAAGAGTCCCTCTCAGCTCTCCGCATGGAGTTCATTCCTCATTATAGCGAACTTGCTAGCCTAGCAGAGGAAGCCAAAAAGACAAAGAATAGAGTCCGAGTAAAAGAGATATTCAATACCACTCTCGAATGGCTCGAGGAAAGTAATGCGACCCCCGATGAAGCACTTCATCCCGCCTATGCTGAGATAATCTACTGCTTCCTTTCAAGGTACTACCAGCATATACCATTCGAAGAGTTTGCGGGTGCCTACAACCACTACCTAGCACTACATAATGAGCGCCCCTCAGAGCTACACTCTAGGATGCTTAAAATAGCCGTGGAGGCGAAAAGAGCATTTGGGCATCACCTAAACTTTGTAGAGCTTTTGAGCAAATGGGGATATGCCAACCTTCGCCAGGAGGACTGGCAGAGAGGCAAAGCAGGCTATGGTGATATCGAGCGTGCACTAGGCGAGGAGGTACTCTTCACAGCCACCACTGAGCTAACTGTCGAAGAGTCCAAAGAGGTACCGGAACCACTCCTCCAGCTACTCAGCGATGCAATCAGCTACTTCCCTGAGGATAGCTTAGCACAGCTTTCCAAGGCACGAATCATGGCACTACAAGGTGCAGAGCAGGAGGCTCTACTTCGCTACGAACTCCTGCTACAGGACAATGAAGAGCCTATGGCATGGGCAGAATATGCCTACCTCACCGACGATCCCGAGATACGCCTCGGGGCACTTTGCATGGCACTTAGGGAGGAAAAAGACGACTACCGCGAGTACATCACCAAGGCTAGGATCGAGCTAGCAAAGCTATTGATACAGAAGGAAATGTACGCAGAGGCACTCAGAGAACTCTCCTTTGTGGCACAGATCTGCCTTGAGAAAGCACGCACACTGCCCGAAGAGCACCCTGCCCTCATGGCAATGATCCCTAGCGATACCGTGCAAAGCAAAGACAATAAAGACCTCTACTATACCCTATCTCGCCCGGCATTAGCACACATCTTTAGAGAGTTACCAGAGGTGCCAATGATGGTCTACGATGCGATGGCGATGAGGCTCAAAGATCAGTCCAACCAAGTAGTGCCTATGCTCAAATTAATCACCCCAGAGGGCAAGACAGCACTTGTCACCCCCAAAGAGTCAGGCATACTCCCTGGAGACAATAGGGGCAACATCTATATGGTCAAGCTACTAGAGCGCCACCGCAAGCATACCAAGGTAGTACAGCTCACCCTCTCCGAAGAGAGTGATCCCAAAGAGTTATTCCCCACTCAGGTAGGGATGATCAATGGCTATAGCGAAGCACTACACGCCTACCACGTGATGGATAGCAATAGCCGTCACCACTACCTTCCTGGCCAGCCCAATGAATATACACAGGGAGAGTTTATTCGCTTTGTTCTTCTTATCGAGAAACAAATACGCAAGGGCAATAATACCCCACAAGCACGCGAATTTATCTACCATATTGAAAGGGTAAATCCTACCGAAGCCATCCTTACATTCAATCCTCTTAAGGCAGTGGTAGAGGATATCCGAGGGGATCAATACCTACTCCATACAGAGCAAGGCACCCCCAGCTTCGTCAATCTATCAGTGGCTCCAGTAGAGCTATCAGTTGGAGATAACGTGATCGTACGTGGCTTCCAACAGCGGCACAAAGATCGCTTTACAGGACAAGCAAAGTACAGCTTTGTGACGCTATCTATTGAGCCCTACTTCGAAGTGTAGTAGGCTCCCGATAATATAATATGAGAGGGTGCGTGTGATAACTATTCACACGCACCCTCTTTTTGGAGACTGTTGCACGAAGGCGATCTGCTGCGTTGCTTTCGGAATTCAGCCTAGGTCACGTACGTGAGTACGCTCCCTTCGGCCTCATCCTCAGCGCCTTGCATCTCATCCTTCGTGCAACATTCTCTTCTGTATTACAGCTAATCTATGATCAAGCACCGTGGAATTCGTACGTCTCCATAGTGTGCCTTGCGATCAGAGTAAATAGGTGCTCCGTCAGCTCATCGGTCACCTCCAACACCTTATTCAGCATACGGTCCGAAAACTCTTGTAGCAAGTCCTTAGCGGCTAGCGGGCGCTCCTCATAAATAGCAAGATACTCCTTAATCATCTCCTGCTCACGCTGTGCGATCTCTTCTTCGAGCTTCCGATAGGTCTCCTTGATGATAGGTGCATAGCGATTATAATCCACCATACCGAGTGTCTGTACATGGCGAAGCCGCCAGTAAGCCGACTGATTATCCGAAACACCACCACCTATTCTCCACGCTTCTGGATAGGAAGAGATGCCCTCATAGAGAGGCACAAAGATACCGAGTGCTGCCATTCCCTCACACATATAGTCCACCTGTGCGATCTCCTTTGGGAGGTTAGGCTTCCGCTGCAAAATATGCGTTTGAGTTGTGCGGAATATCGAGATAGGTCTCCACTTCTCCTTAGGATTACTGTGGAGATAAGGGTCGTGCTCCGTATCATTGTAGTGCGTGCGGAATGCCGCCTTGATATCCTGGAGGGTCAACTTCTTATCCGAGCCCATGAAGACAGGGAAGTCATTTTTAGTCACATCCTGCTCCTTGCTAGGTGTAAAGAGCTTCTGGAGATACCATACACGTGGATAGCTGTAGGTGGTATCCAGCTTCTCATCCCTAGCATAAGCGGTATGGAAGTCGAACTCACCCTCAAATAGCTGATGCTCACGAGCGAAGTCAATCAAATCGCTAGAGGCGAGATAATTCTTCTTATCCTTTGGGTCGTAGTCCCTAAACCGGCTCTGGTTGCCAGAGACAAAGTACTTATCCTCAGGGATACGAGTCGCCAACCAACGGTGCCCAGAGGCGGTCTCGAGGTACCACATCTCATGCTCATCGATAAAGCTAATCCCAAAGCCCTCAGCAATTCCGTACTCCTCAATCAAAGCGCCTAGTCGCTCCACTCCCTCACGTGCAGTGGTGATATAGGGCAGGACAATATTGAAGACACAATTCTCCCCTAGTCCGCTCTCCACAAGAGGGTCACAAGCGAGTGCCTTTTCAGAGCTAAAGATACTCTCCGTGGCACTCATCCCCACGCCGGCACGATTAAATCCTGCGCTACCCCACTCTCCATGAAGGTGGTAAGGCGAAAGGGCTGAGTAACCAATGCAATGCTTAGGGAGCGGACACCTAAATGGCGTCTCCTTTGCCACAAACTCCTCAGGTCCGTTATCAGTCGTCTCAAAGATCTCCAAATTCTTAGCCACCATTGCATCCCAATCCTCAGAGCGGGCAGCAATCATAGAGCCATCCTCCATCAGTTGACTACCCACGATAATCGTAGTGCACTCCGAAGGATACTTCTTCATTTCTTCTTTCATACTTCAATCCTATTTTTAATTTACTTTCTTACTATTGAAAAAAGGGGCGTATCTAGTCGATACACCCCTTTGCTTTTATTCGAAGAGTACTTCATGCACGATTTCCGACACGGTTGGGTGTGGGAATACATGCCGTTTCAGTCCTTCGACCGTTAGATTCTCAGTCATTGCCATGCCGATGGTCACGATAAACTCAGAGGATGGGTTACCGATCATGTGCCCGCCGAGGATACGCCCATCGTTGGCATCAACGAGCAGCTTAAAGAGACCATTGCCTCCCTCATTCTCCACCACAAATCGGCCAGCAAAGCTAGCAGGTAGGCCCAGCACCTTGTACTCAACGCCCTTCTTCTGTAGCTCCTCCTCAGTGGCTCCTACCCCTGCAATCTCAGGGTGCGTATAGACTACACCAGGGATCACATCATACCGCATTGGGTCGCCCTCGCCACTAAGAATATGCTTCACAGCCACTTCCCCTTCACGGATAGCGGTGTGTGCCAGCATAGAGTGCCCATTCACATCACCAATCGCATAGATGCGAGGGTTGGAGGTACGGAGATACTCATCCACAATGATATTGCGCTCCACCTTAACATTCAGGGCATCCAGTCCAAGATCCTTCAGCACCGCTCTACGACCGGCACTCACCAAGATACGCTCGCCCTCTAGCTCTTGCTGCGTGCCATCGGGTAGCTCTACGGTCAACCCCTTAGCAGAAGCTGCCACCACCTTGGTATTGAGATAAAACTTCACGCCACGCTTCTCGTACTCAGCCTGAAGATGGCTAGATATCTCGCCATCCATAGGGCCTAGGATCTTTGGCATCATCTCTACTACAGTGACTGGTACTCCAAAGCTATTGAATACGCTGACAAACTCCATCCCAATCACACCTCCGCCCACAATCAGGATGCTCTCAGGTAGCTCCTTGGTATCAAGTGCTTCACGACTGGTCCAGTACTCCACCTCACTTAGCCCAGAGATAGGAGGTACAAACGCCTCAGAGCCAGTAGCCAAGATCACCTTATCTGCCACATAGCTTTCGTCATTGGCACGGATCAGCACCCCATCGCCATTCTCACCGATAAGCGTAGCAGTCGCCTCGACCGTCTCCACGCCGGCATTCTTGAGCTTCTGAGCCACACCAGCCACCAGCTTACGGACAATCTTAGACTTCCTCGACACCACCTTCTTGTAATCGGCAGTGATCTCCCCCTCTATATTGATGCCATACTTCTTTGCTTCCTTGATGCTATCCAGCATATTGGCACTATAGAGCAGTGCTTTGGTAGGGATACACCCTTCGTTGAGGCAAACGCCCCCCACCTTGTTTTTCTCAAAGAGTACCGTCTTAAGTCCAGCTTTTGCCGCGATAGCTGCTACATTGTAGCCCCCTGGGCCACCCCCTAGCACAGCCAAGTCATATTTTTTCATACTATATATATTGTATTAGTGATTAGATATTCTGTTACCTCCACAAGATACACATTATTCCCCAAACTCCATCAAAAAAAAAACAAGTTGATGCAAAGTGCTAGCCGATTGGTATAGCAATTTGAGACGTTTACTCCGCAGTCATTAATCCAATCCTCCCACTTGTGGAAAGTTGAACAAACTAATCTAGCGTGACCAATTCTTAGACCACAAAAAATAGGTTAGGAGAGAGTGCAAAAAACGCTTTTATAATGAGCTGATAACCAGAATCCTACAAAAGCAAAATCTTAGTTGCAACTAAGCGATCGGTTAGTTGCAACTCGGCAATTGCTTAGTTGCAACAAAGCAAATGGTTAGTTGCAACTAAACTTTTGCTCTACTAACCCATAGATTTAGATGAGGCAAAATAGGGGGCAAAAATCCATCCTCCTTTATTCTCGCCACAATTTCAAACATATTGCCCCTCCACCTCAAATATATTCAGTATATTTGTGTCACTGAATTAGAGACAAATTTATTATCAAACTTACAATAACCTACTATGGTGGAAACATCTAAGAAATTTGTGCTGGACAGCACTCTACCAGTTTATCCCGAATTTATCAAGGGAGTAAGAAGAGCACCCGACCGTGGGTACAGACTAACGAAAGAGCAGACCAAGGTGGCACTGCGTAATGCGCTGAGATATGTGCCTAAGGAGCTACATAAGGAGCTAGCACCTGAATTCCTAGAGGAGCTAAAGACCCGTGGCAAGATCTACGCTTACCGCTATCGCCCTGAGGGCAATATGAAGGCGAAGTCTATTGACGAGTACAAGGGCAAGTGCCTTGAGGGGAAGGCTTTCCAGGTGATGATCGACAATAACCTTTGCTTCGATATCGCCCTCTACCCCTATGAGCTAGTGACCTATGGCGAGACTGGTCAGGTCTTCCAAAACTGGCTACAATATCGTCTCACCAAGAAGTATCTCGAGGAGCTTACAGAGGAGCAGACGCTGGTAGTGGCAAGTGGTCACCCACTAGGTCTATTCAAGAGTAATCCAAGTGCCCCACGTGTGATCATCACCAACTCTATGATGATCGGGGAGTACGATAATATTGAGGATTGGGAGGTAGCTGCCCAGATGGGTGTTGCCAACTATGGTCAGATGACCGCAGGAGGCTGGATGTACATTGGGCCACAAGGCATCGTACACGGCACCTACAATACGATTCTGAATGCAGGGCGCTTGAAGCTAGGCTTGGGACAAGACGACAACCTCGCTGGCAAGCTATTTGTCTCCTCCGGACTAGGAGGTATGAGTGGAGCTCAGCCTAAGGCAGCCGATATCGCTGGTGCTACATCGATTGTGGCCGAGGTGGATGAGAGCCGTATCCATATCCGCTACGAGCAGGGATGGGTGAATCACATTGCTCACTCTCTGGAGGAGGCCTTTGAGATGGCACGCAAGGGTATTGAGAGCAAAAAACCTACCTCTATCGCCTACCTGGGCAACGTGGTAGACCTTCTGGAGTATGCTTATGCACATGATATTCATATTGACCTACTCTCCGACCAGACCAGTTGCCACGCAGCTTACGAGGGTGGTTATTGCCCTGTAAGTCTTACCTACGAGCAGCGTACCGAGATGCTCTTCAAGGATCGCAAAGGCTTTAAGAAGGAGGTAGATAAGGGGCTACGTCGCCACTTTGAGATCATCAAGAAGTTGGTGGCTAAGGGCACCTATTTCTTTGACTACGGCAATGCCTTCATGAAGGCCTGCTTCGATGCTGGCGTGAAGGAGATTTCTCGTAATGGCTATGACGATAAGGATGGCTTTATCTGGCCTAGCTATGTAGAGGATATTATGGGTCCTGAGCTATTCGACTATGGCTATGGTCCATTCAGATGGGTTTGCCTCAGCGGGAAGCATGAGGATCTACTGAAGACCGACAAGGCGGCAATGGATTGCATCGATCCTGACCGTCGTGCACAGGATAGAGACAACTGGATATGGATCCGTGATGCCGAGAAGAATCAATTGGTGGTAGGAACACAAGCTCGTATCCTTTACCAAGATGCTCTTGGTCGTATGAATATCGCCCTGAAGTTCAATGAGATGGTACGCAATGGCGAGGTAGGTCCTATCATGCTAGGTCGTGACCACCACGATGTGAGCGGCACCGACTCTCCATTCCGTGAGACTTCTAATATCCGCGACGGTAGCAACGTGATGGCCGACATGGCGGTACACTGCTTCGCTGGTAACTGTGCGAGAGGATTTAGCCTAGTAGCACTGCACAATGGTGGTGGTGTGGGCATCGGCAAGTCCATCAATGGTGGATTTGGCATGGTCTGCGATGGCTCTAAGCGGGCCGATGAGATCATTCGCTCCGCTATGCTTTGGGACGTAATGGGCGGTGTAGCTCGTAGGTCATGGGCACGCAATGAAAATGCAATGAGCACCGTGAAGAGCTTCAATGAGACACACGCCGATGGGTACCACATCACGGAGCCATTCTTAGTAGACGACGAAATTATTAACAACTTAATCAAATAAATGCAATGAAAAAGATCATGGAGTGCGTGCCTAACTTTAGCGAGGGACGCAACAAAGAGGTGATGGAGGCCATCTTGGCTCCACTTCGCAACAAGGAGAATGTAGTACTACTAGACTACAGCAACGACGAGGACCACAACCGTATGGTAGTCACCCTAGTGGGTGAGCCACAACCTCTTAAGGAGGCGGTACTCGAGGCGGTACGTGTAGCAGTTTCTAAGATAGATTTGACCAAGCATCAAGGCCAGCACCCACGTATGGGAGCGGTAGATGTGATCCCATTTATTCCTATCAAGGATGTCACTAAGGAGGAGGCTATTGAGCTTTCGAATGAGGTGGGTCGTATCATCGGTGAGGAGATCGGTGTGCCAGTATTCCTTTATGAGGACTCTGCCACTTCGCCAGACCGCAAGAACCTTGCTAAGATCCGCAAGGGTGAGTTTGAGGGAATGGCCGAGAAGATCAAGCTACCTGAGTGGAAGCCAGATTATGGCAAGGCTGAGCGCCACGCAACTGCTGGTACTGTAGCAGTGGGTGCGCGTATGCCTCTTGTAGCCTACAATGTCAATCTCGACCACCCAGATGTAGAGGTGGCTACTGCCATCGCTAAGCGTGTTCGCTTTATCGGCGGTGGTCTTCGCTTCGTGAAGGGTATGGGAGTAGACCTCACTGAGCGCCATCAGTCTCAGGTATCTATGAACCTCACTGACTACACCAAGACCGCTATCTATCGTGCTCACGAGATGGTACGCATGGAGGCTCAGAGGTATGGTGCTAAGATTGTAGGGGCAGAGATCATCGGACTCGTTCCTAAGGAGGCTCTAGAGCAGTCACTGGCTTACTACCTGAAGAAGGAGGAGATCGCCGAGGGTGAGTACACGCTTGAGCAGCTAGCAGAGGAGATGACTAAGTATCTACAGCTAGAGGGATTCTCAGTAGAGCAGATCCTCGAGTACAAGCTCAAGAAAGCCAATGCATAATAAGGAGAAAGGTAGTCTCTACCTATATAATATAGGGCAATTGGTTACCATGGCTGGAGGCCCCCGCAAAGGGGCTTCCGCTATGGGTGACCTTGCCATGATCGAGGGGCCAGCAGTGCTGGTGATTGAGGATGGAATTGTCACCTACGCTGGCAAGCAAAGCGACGCCCCTTGCCCTAAGGAGCAGGGGATGGAGTTTGTGGATGCCCAAGGGCAATGTGTCCTCCCTGGGTTTATTGACTCCCACACGCACCTAATCTTTGGTGGCTATCGGGAAGATGAATTCCAATGGCGACTAGCTGGCGAGAGCTACATGAGCATCATGGAGCGTGGCGGTGGTATTGCCTCAACGACCAAGGCAACTCGTGCGGCTAGCTTTGAGGAGCTTTCGGAACATGCCAAGAAGCACCTCGATGCTATGCTACGTATGGGCGTGACCACTGCCGAGGCGAAGAGTGGCTATGGTATGGACCGAGACACGGAGATCCGTCAGCTAGAGGTGATTCGCCACCTTGATGAGACCCATCCCATCTCGCTCTACCCCACCTATATGGGGGCTCACGATACACCAATAGAGTACAAGGGACGTCCGCACGACTACATTGACTTTATCATCCGTGAGATGCTGCCTCTAGTGAAGGAGAAGAACCTTGCTGAGTGTGTTGATATCTTTACGGAGAAAAATGTCTTTGAGCACGAGGATACACGCCGTCTGCTCAATGCCGCCAAGGAATTGGGCTTCAAGGTGAAGATGCACGCAGATGAGATTGTGCCGATTGGTGGAGCTGAGCTCGCTGCTGAACTGGGCTGTCTTTCTGCCGACCACCTACTCAAGATTTCGGACGAAGGCATCAAGGCGCTTGCTGCGAGCGAAACGGTAGCCACTTGCTTGCCTCTCACCGCTTTCTCACTGATGGACGACTATGCACCAGCTCGTAAGATGATCGATGAGGGGTGCTGCGTGGCAGTTGCTTCGGACCTCAATCCTGGCAGTTGCTTCTCAGCTTCTATTCCTCTACTGATTGCTCTTTCAACGATCTACATGAAGATGACGGTGGAGGAGACGATCGCTGCGCTCACCATTAACGCAGCCAAGGCAATCAATCAGCACGACAAGGTGGGTAGCCTAGAGGTAGGCAAAGCTGGCGATGCGGTAATCCTCAAGTACCCATCATACAAGTTCCTAAGCTATCACTTTGGAATGAACCTAGTAGACACCACGATTAAGAGTGGAAAGCTATACAAATACTAAAACTAATCACGATATGGAGAAGAAACTATTACAAAATCATACACTTGCAGAGTTTTGCAACGTTACAGCTGGAAGTGATCCAGTACCAGGTGGAGGTAGCGTATCGGCACTCGCTGGTACTATCGCCGCTTCGCTCACCGAAATGGTGGCGAACCTCACCATCGGTCGTAAGAAATACGTCGAGGTAGAGGAGGAGATGAAGGCAGTGGTAGAGAAGGCTAGAGAGGTGCATAAGGAGCTAATCGAAGCCATTGATAGGGATAGCGACGCTTATGACCTAGTCTCTCAAGCTTTTAAGATGCCTAAGGAGACGGACGAGGAGAAGGCAGCACGAAGTGCCAAGATTCAAGAGGCTACTAAGGTAGCTGCATTGGTGCCTATGGAGGTAGCCAAGACTACTTATGAGCTGATTCCTCTCATCGAGAAGGTGGTGATGAAGGGCAATCAAAACGCCATCACCGATGGCTGTATTGCTATGATGAACTGCCGTCTTGGTGTGCTAGGAGCACTGCTGAACGTACGTATCAATCTAGGGAGTCTTAAGGACCAAGCCTTTGTAAAGGAGCTTGCCGATGATTGTGAGCGTCTAGAGAAAGATATCACGGATATTGAGCATCGTATCCTCCAACAT
>NZ_HF988869.1:0-5990 GCF_000435035.1 Porphyromonas sp. CAG:1061
CACTACGTGCCTTGACCTGTGCCTATTTAACAAGGACCTCTGCCGAGGTCCTTCTGTGATTCTTGATTGTTACAATGGTTTCAGTGGATATAAAAATAGAGTGATGAACTGACTTTTCAGCTCATCACTTTAGTATAGATAAAGTGTGAGTTGGTTACTTCTTTGCTGGTACCTTGAGGTGCTCTACATTGTCGCCCTCTGCTACGTGACGGTAGAAGTCTTCGCTATAGCCTGGTTGCTCTGGGAAAGCTACGAGTCCGTGCTCCTCTACGAATTGACCATCTTTCTCTAGCTTAACATTACCATCAATGTACTTCACTAGTAGGTACTCTCCGAGTTGCTTCCACTCAGCTGTCGATTGGTCGGCAATCTGGCAGGAGTAGTTGGTAAGGAACTCTACTGCAGCTGCTTCGCCTTGGCTCTTAGCAATCTCCATGGCTCTTGCTTCGATGGCTGGCTGAATACTTTGCCATTGCCCCTCAATCTCTTGCTGCTTCTTGCGGATGTCCTTAATCATATAGCTGTACTTGCCATAGGCCATATTGGCTACCCAGTTGTGCATCCAAAAGGCTGAGGTCCAAGAGAACTTAGTCATAGATCCATTGCCTGGTGCAAAACTATGAGGTACACGGGTCATAGAGGCGTACATAGGCTTGAAGAGGGTCATATCTGCGTCATCCACACCAAACCATAGGATACCTCCAACATAATCGGGTAGGTCTTTACGCATCTGAGCCACTAGTACAAAACCAGTTTGCTGTGTTGCGATAGCACGTTCATTGACATACTCTTGGCCATCTACCTCAAAGCCCATAGGTCTCCAGCGGTAGGGAACTTTATAAGCACCTGCACCACGATCCTTGGTCATATCCATTGGGGTATCCTCGTAGTGGTCTCGCATCATATTCTGCACGTCGGCAAGTGAGAGCTTGCGATTAGGCTTTACATAAAGTGGCATTGGCTCTGCATCTGGCTCGTATCCCATAACTAGAGGTAGGTATTTATCCATGCCATCGGCAAAGCGATTGAAGAAAGACCACACTCTTGCCTCACAGCCACGTAGACCACCAAAGTCGTAGGGGTTGTAGGCTTTTTGGAAGCTAAAGTCCTTGTCACTTCCCTTGTAGAGGCCCTTTTTGCGAGCAAACTCTACAACGTCGGGACTGTAGAGGCAGTTCTCCTTGTCATTAAAAGGAATCTGCTGGATACGTGCTTGGT
Source organism: Porphyromonas sp. CAG:1061 (assembly GCF_000435035.1). Classification (NCBI taxonomy): domain Bacteria; kingdom Pseudomonadati; phylum Bacteroidota; class Bacteroidia; order Bacteroidales; family Porphyromonadaceae; genus Porphyromonas; species Porphyromonas sp. CAG:1061. The sequence goes on from NZ_HF988869.1 coordinate 1,219, forward strand.
TGGCGTGAGCTGAGATAGCATCGTCGGGGATGCGAATAGCTACCCAAACGGCACCCTTCTCGCCTTTGCCCTTACCGATCATCTCCATTACCCATACTTCGTTTTTATCGGCAATGGTAAAGCTTTCACCACTACTTCTATAGCCATATTGATCTACTAGACCTGTGATGACGTCAATAGCTTCGCGAGCTGTTGCCGACCTTTGAAGTGCGATATAAATAAGGCTTCCATAGTCCATCAGACCCTCTGTGCCTTGGCACTTGTCGCAACCGCCCCAGGTACTCTCTGTGATGGCTACTTGCTTTTCATTCATATTGCCAATCACGTTGTAGGTGCGCCCTACATACTGTGCAATCTCACCTGTTGGAATACCTGAATCCCACTCAGTTACCTTAAGGATGCTTCCCGTGGTCCAAGTGGCGGCAGGCCAATGGTATAGCTCGCCATATAATGTGTGGCTATCTGCAGCGTAGCTAATAAAGACGCTCCCGTCTGTAGATGCCTTGGGTCCTACAATTAGGTCGGTACAAGCCTCTGCTGAGACTCCCGCTCCTAGAGTGGCGATAGCTAGTGCCATAGCCACCTTGCATAGAGTTTTCTTCATGTTGTTACAGTCTTTTGTATTATTGGTTTGAAAATCTTCAGCAAGTTACCCTTTTTTCGGCAGATAACCAAGCCTAAAGCCTCCTGTTACTCCTGTGGAGGGTACCAGGAGGCGTACATTTGGTAGTTATCGGAGATACGCTTATTGATGGTTTGCTGTTGCTCAGGGTCTAGCATCTTCACAAACTTAGCAGGGACGCCGGCGTAAAGTGCACCAGGTTCTATTACCGTATTGGAGAGGACTACAGCTCCACCAGCTACAATCGCTCCTCTCCCTACCACGGCATGATCCATCACAATAGCTCCCATTCCTACTAGGGCTCCCTCTTCGATCTTAGCTCCGTGAATGATAGCGTTGTGCCCGATAGAGACATTGTCCTCTAGTATTGAGACCGACTTTTGATATAGGGTGTGGATGACAGCTCCATCCTGTACATTCACGTTTTTGCCTATGCGAATGCTATTGACATCGCCACGCACCACAGCACCAAACCATATACTGCTCCCTTCGCCTATCTCTACATCTCCCACCACGGTAGCATTAGTAGCGAGAAAAACATTATGAGCGATCTTGGGTGTAAAACCCCTCACCTCTTGAATTATTGCCATATAAAAATGAAAAAAGTAGGAGGTACTCTAGGAAGTACCTCCTACTATTAGTTTAAAAAATTACCTACTCAAGGGTGCTGTTTTGGCTTTGAGCCAAGCAGCCTCTTCGCTATTAAGAAGTGGTGATACCTCTCGGTATACTCGTTCTTGATAGTTATTGTACCACTCCAGCTCCTTATCGGTAAGCTGTGGAAGGTCTACCAAGCTATTATCTAGATAACAGAGGGTGAGTGTCTCGAAGCAGAAGAACTTGCCAAAGTCTCCCTCAGAATATGGCTTGGTATAGATGAGGTTTTCAATACGAATACCATACTTACCCGTGATGTAGATACCTGGCTCATTGGATGTAACCATACCTGGCTGAAGCACAGTAGGATTCTCGTCCATTCGGATGTTTTGTGGTCCCTCGTGAACATTGAGGAAGTAGCCCACACCGTGCCCAGTGCCGTGTCCATAGTTCTGACTATTATCCCAAAGGGCTTTGCGCGCAAGGATATCCAACTGCGAGCCTCGCGTCCCCTCAGGGAAGATAGCTGTTGCCAACTGAATATGTCCCTTCAGTACACGCGTATAGTCGGCCTTTTCTTCTGCTGTAGGCTTGCCATCCAGCGAAATGGTACGGGTAATATCTGTGGTACCGTCGTAATATTGACCACCAGAGTCCAGCAAGAACATCCCATTGTGCTGCAGCTTGTGCGAACTCTCGGGGGTAGCACTATAGTGGACAATAGCTCCGTGGTCGCGATAACCAGCGATAGGGGCAAAGCTATCATTGACATACTGCTCATCCATCGCACGGAACTTTGCTAATTGGACACCCACCTCATACTCTGTAGGTGTTTCGCCACTCTCTAGTGTCTTTTCAAGCCAAATGAAGAAGCGGGTGAGGGCAGCACCATCACGCTTCATCACATTCACATAGCCTTGGTGCTCTGTTTCATTCTTCACCGCCTTAAGTAGCGTGATAGGGCTCAATTGCTCAATTACGGTTACGCCCTCAGGGATCGCTCTGTAGAAAGCGTAGTTGTTTCGAGCTGGGTCAAAAGAGAGCACCGTCTTCTTAGGAAGTGCTGCCACATCGGCATAAACTGCTTCGTATGGTTTGATGTTCACGCCATTCTCCTTAAGATGCTGGCGTACCTCATCTGGCAACTTTTCGGGGAAAGCATATAGCGTCACTTGATCCTTAGTTAGCAGACCATATCCGATGCCTACAGGGTTGAAGGCTACATCATTACTTCGGATATTAAATAGCCAAGCCAGCTCACACAGCATATTGATGATGATAGCATTAGCTCCCTTCGCCTCTAGTGCAGCACGCACATTAGCCACCTTTTCCTTAGTGGTGAGACCCGCATATTTCGTAGGCATGATAAAGAAAGGATTGCGTGGAATCTCAGGGGCATCTGTGTAGACCTCCGAGATCAGATCCTTCTCTGTCACCATCTCAATACCAGCGATATCCAGTACCTTCTTGTAGCGAAGTGCCTCTGCTGTACTCATCGACTTCTCAAAGAATCCTACCCGCTTCACCCCCTTCTTCGTGCGAAGGTAATCGGCGATAGAGGGTGTCTCAGGAAGACCCTCCTTACGCAGATCAATGGTTGTCCCCTCCAATTGCTGAGTTGCCTGAAGGAAGTAGCGTGAGTCGGTCCAAAGACCAGCCTCATCCATAGCTACCACGGCGGTACCTGCCGAGCCATTAAATCCTGTAATCCACTCCCTATGCTTCCAGCAAGTAGGGGTATATTCACTCAGATGGTGGTCTGAGCTAGGTACAATGTATGCATCTATCTGCTCCCTTTTCATCGCACCTCTCAGTGCTTTCAGTCGCTCCTTGATATTTTCTTTCATATTGTTTAATATCTATTGATTATTATCTCTTTCTTATGATAGTTGGTGGCTTGGACGAAGTAGGTCATTCACCTTCTTCACTGGGTTGAAAGTCGTTCCAGGTACCGCCACAAACGCCGTGAGCCAATTGCTCATCGCCCCATTCCACAAGCCGGGAAGCTCCAGAGCCTTTAGCTCTTGCCCTTCTTGGCTCTTGTGGCTGATAAATCCAGTCTCCTCATCCACAAACGAAAGGAGATCAAACTTATTGCCACGATAATCCTTCACGCAAAGCACTAGATCCACAGGATTGAAGTAAGTGCTTGTCTCAAATAGTTCCTTATCCACAGGGTCATTCATATTGATCTGAGTGCTTTCCAAGATCTGCAGACCTGTAGTACCATTTTCATTCTTCACAATGTAAGGGCCACCCCCTGGCTCCCCCGTATTTCGTACCATGCCACAAACGCGGATAGGTCGATTGAGGATCCTCCTTAGGAAGTTGGTCTGCTCCTCCAGGGATAGCTCATCAAGTGCCGAGGTCTCGATGCAGAAGTTCTCCTCCACAAAGGTTTTGATCTCACTGATAAGGTTATTACTCACCTTTTTATCCTCCCCTAATTGCGCCATATACTTGTAGACCTTATTGCGGAGCTGTACTAGATAGCCTCCAATTGCCTTTTTGTAGATCAGCGTGTCACACCAGTAGGGCTGAGGGATTACATTATCAATATTCTTAATAAAGATAATGTCCGAATCGATTTCGTTAAGGTTATGGATCAGAGCCCCATGCCCTCCTGGACGGAAAAGCAAAGCCCCCTCCTTAGTCCTCATCGGCTGGTTATCCATATCCACAGCAATGGTATCTGTATTACTTCTCTGAATAGAATAGGTCACCTCTAGTACAGAGGAGTAGCGCTCCTCTATCTCACCCCTTTTTCGCTTGAGGAGCGTCTGGAAAGGCTCAATATGCTCAGGGCTTAGGGTGAAGTGTATCTTTACCGTACCATCGGCATTGCGTGCGTATTTAGCACTCTCCCCCAGCTGCTCCTCCATAGCTGTGCGGCTTCCCTCGGGGTAGCGATGAAATTGAAGCAACGCCTTAGGTAAATGCCCGTAGTTAAGCCCCTTTTCCGTTAAAAGGTATTCAATCACCGTATGCTCTTTGCCCGATTGGATCAACTTCAGACAGCCCTTGCCACCCTCACCCAGCATACAAGCACGATTGAGGCTATCAAAAAAGGCAAAGTCGGTGATGTGGTCTAGCACCTCACGGGTATCATCGTTCATCTCCTCCGTGTGTAGATAGGCAAAGAGCGCCTTAAACATTCGAGAGGCAGCACCACTAGCCGGCACAAATCGGCTCACTACCGAGGTGGGGGAGGATAGCGTCCGCTCCCACTCCTTGAGTGCTGCATCTAGTGCATCGCCCTCTAGTGTCACGATGCCCTCCTCCTCCGAGGCCGCTTTTACCAAATGTAGGTAGGGAAATCCTTGGGCAAATCGCCGTAGCTGCCCTTCAAGTTGAGTCTGTGAGATGCCCTTCTCCTGCAATTGCTTTAGGTCATTGTCCGATAAGTGTAGGTCTGCCATAGTCTCTGTCGATTGCTTAATAAATGAATACCTTCCCCCTCTCCTCCTGCACACAAATGTACTCATTTTTCACGAGACTTCCCGAAAAATAGAGCACTAAAAAGGGAGGGTTCATCCGAGATTGGGTAAGGACC
>NZ_HF988870.1:0-1077 GCF_000435035.1 Porphyromonas sp. CAG:1061
ATTTAAGAGGGACCTCTGCCGAGGTCCTTACTGCATTATCCTCAACAGTTTGTATATGATCATTCGTACAACTGTCTCTTCTAATGCGTAGCGTTGCCTCTTTTTTGCGGAGGTGGTGTGGGTGTGTGGGGTTATTGTGCTAGGATTTGGGTAAGTTTGCAGAGTATAATATTATTGTATTGAGTTGATGAGCAAGAAGAGGATCGTTAGGGAGAAACCGGTGGAGAACCGCCGTAGTCGGTCGGGTGAAGAGATTGAACTAGGGGGTAGTCTGAGGGAGCGAGCAGGTCGTTTCTTCAGGGGCATGATGGGTAAGGAGCGTATGCTCCCCGTCTCCATTGGTTTGCTACTCTTTGGTCTGGGTCTTTTTATGCTCTATGCCTTTGTCACCTATCTCTTTGAGGGGTCTGCGGACCAGAGTGTGTTGCTCGATCCCGACCTTGCCGATGTGGCAGCTCAGGCCGAGGCGATGCAGGGAAGTAGCGGGGTGGTAGGGATGCATCTGATGCATCTTATGGTGAATGAGTGGGTAGGTCTGGGAGTGATTTTTGTGATCATCCTTCTCCTCGCTATGGGTCTTGGCTTGCTAGGGCCTGCCAAGGTCAATTACCCGAAGCTGATTATCTTTTCCACTATTGCTACCTTTTGGACGTCGCTCTTCTCTGCTACTATATTCCGTCCTATCGCAGCTAGTTTTTTCTTTTACCCAGGTGGCATTTTGGGAGAGACGGTACGGGTTTGGCTAGAGATGAGGGTAGGAGGTTTTGGCCTTTGGCTGGTGATTATCCTGACCCTCTTGCTGGTGCAATTTCTATTTTTCCAGGGGATTCGTGCCAAGTACAACCGTTGGGCAGAGGCGAAGCGCACTGGTGTGAAGAGTGACGAGGCGCCTAAGCGAAAGGGGTTGCTATCGTGGTTCCGACGCAATAAGTCGGTGGACGATGGCGATGACGAGGGAGAGCTCCTTGAGGATATCCCTGAGGACCCCTATGTAGCCCCTTCTGAAACGAGTGAATTGGCGGAGGAGGAAGAAGAAGAGACGCCTCAAGCCCCTATCACGATTACCTTGGAGCAAGA
>NZ_HF988870.1:1133-4466 GCF_000435035.1 Porphyromonas sp. CAG:1061
CCTGCCCCTATCATCCACAGGAGTGAAGCGGGAGATGGGGTGGATATGGTGGTGATGGACAACCGTAGCATGCAGGACGAGGTGACCAGTGCCGAGCTACGTGCCAAGCAACTGGTGGAGGAGCAGGGGGAGTATGACCCTACCCTAGAGCTGGCGGGCTTTGAGATGCCTTCGGCTGACCTCCTCAAGAAGTATGAGCAGCAAAATGAGGAGATAGATACGGAGGAAATAGAGCAGAATAAGCGGCTGATCACCACTACTCTGGAGAGTTTCAGGATAGGGATTAAGTCGATTAGTGCCACGGTGGGCCCTGCCATTACGCTCTATGAGGTGGTGCCAGAGGAGGGCATCCATATCTCTCGTATCCGTGGGCTGGAGGATAATATCTCTATGAGCCTTTCGGCGATGGGGATTCGTATCATTGCACCGATGCCGGGCAAGGGGACGATCGGTATGGAGGTGCCAAATAAAAAGCCTCAGGTGGTGAGTATGCGTTCGGTGATTCTCTCCAAGAAGTTTGCCGAGAGTACCGCGGCCTTGCCAGTGGCGCTTGGGCGTACGATCACCAATGATGTCTTTGTCTTTGACCTTGCCAAGACGCCACACCTCCTGGTGGCAGGAGCAACGGGTCAAGGTAAGTCGGTGGGTCTGAATGCTATTATCACCTCTTTGCTCTACAAGCTTCACCCCTCGGAGCTGAAGTTTGTGATGGTGGACCCTAAGATGGTGGAGTTTAGCCCTTATCGTCAGATTGAGAAGCACTATATGGCGAAGCTACCCAATGAAGATCAGGTAATCATCACCGATCCTAAGCGGGTGCAAGGGACGCTGGAATCGCTCTGTGTGGAGATGGACGACCGCTATGAGCTACTCTCGTCGGCGCATGTGAGGAATATCAAGGAGTACAATCAGAAGTTCAAGCAACGGCTGCTCAATCCGGAGAAGGGGCATAAGTTCCTTCCCTACATTGTGCTGATCATTGATGAGTATGGCGACTTGATGCTCACGGGAGGTAAGGAGATCGAGGCACCGATCACCCGCTTGGCACAGAAGGCGAGAGCGGTAGGTATTCATGCGATTATCGCTACACAGCGACCCATGGCGTCGATTATCACGGGGGCTATTAAGGCAAACTTCCCTGGGCGACTTGCCTTTAAGGTCTCTTCGGGTATTGATTCTAAGATTATCCTAGATGCTCAGGGGGCTAATCGTCTGATTGGCCGTGGCGATAGCCTTTTCACTACGGGCAACGACCTCACCCGTGTGCAGTGTGCCTTTGTAGATACCCCTGAGGTGAATAGTTTGGTGAAGTTTATCTCTGACCAGAGAGGGTTTAGGGAGGCGTACGAACTACCCGAGGTGAAGCCTGAGGGTAGTGACCTTGCTGGTTCTCTGGCTACTGGCGAGCTAGATCCTAGCAATTGGGACGAATTCTTTGAGGCGGCGGCCCGAAGGATTGTTTTGGACAATCGCCCTTCGGCCAGCTACATTCAGCAGATATTTGGAGTGGGTTACAACCGTGCCTCTCGTATTATGGTGCAGTTGGAGCATGCGGGTATTATCTCGGGTGCTGATGGCAATAAACCTCGTGAGCTTCTCATCACTACGGAGGAGCAGTTGGAGCAGTTTTTTGAAGAAAATAGAAAGTAACGATGATGGGTATAAGGAGATGGCTACTGGCGTTGCTTCCACTGTTATTTGCCTTTTCGGCCGAAGCACAGGAGCAGACGCTACAAAAAGCAAAGCGATATTTAGATGCCTCTAAAGGTCTACAGATAGAGTATCAGCTGACGATTGGGGAGGATAGTGAGCAGGGAAGTTACTATGCACTAGGCGAGGACTTTTGTCTGGAGAGCCCTTCGATACGTGCGTGGCACCAAGGGGGTAACTTGTGGGTCTACATTCCGCAGAATGGGGAGGTCAATCTTACCCAGCCTTATAAGGAGGACCTACTAGAGCTCAACCCTCTCTTAAACCTTAACCGTATTTCTGCCAAGACCTTTAACCTCAAGGAGTCGACCACAGGGGCGGTGACGACCATTAAGGCGACCCCTAAGCAGAAGGAGGAGATAGAGTGGCTAGAGGTGCACCTCAATAGCCAGTGCAAACCGCTCTCTATGCGGGTGAAACAGAGGAGTATATCGGTGCCGATTGTGCTGAAGGTGACTAAGCTACGGCAGAGTGCCACGGCTCAGATGAAGCAGAAGGGCTTCTTTCGCTTTGATGCGAACAAACTCCCAGGGGTGGCGGTTATAGATTTAAGGTAACTGTTTAATGACTAATAAGATATAGAGATATGGAAACAATCAAGACGAAGCTACTCATCATAGGGGGCGGACCAGCAGGATATACTGCAGCGATCTATGCCTCAAGGGCTAATCTCTCTCCCGTGCTAGTGGAGGGAATGCAACCAGGCGGGCAATTGACTACTACCACTGATGTGGAGAACTTCCCCGGCTATCCCGAGGCGGTGAATGGCACTCAGATGATGATGGATATCAAGAAGCAGGCGGAGCGCTTCGGCACCGATATGCGTGATGGTGAGGTGACAAAGCTCGACCTCTCAAAGCGTCCGTTTAAGGTGGAGATCAATGGTGGCGACTCTGAGATTATTGCCGAGAGCATCATCATCGCCACTGGTGCAAGTGCCAAGTACCTAGGTCTGCCCGATGAGCAGAAGTATATGGGTATGGGCGTTAGCGGTTGTGCCACTTGCGATGGCTTCTTCTACCGTGGTCAGGATGTGGCTGTGGTAGGCGGTGGAGATACCGCCTGCGAGGAGGCTCTTTACCTCTCTCAGATCTGTAAGAAGGTCTACCTCATGGTGCGTCGTGATGAGCTACGTGCCTCAAAGGTGATGCAGGACCGTGTGCTGAAGAAGGAGAATATTGAGGTGCTCTGGAAGCAACAGGCCGAAGGACTTTATGGGGAGAATGGCGTCGCTGGTGTCCATGTGGTGAAGAATAAGGGCGAGGCGAATGAGGAGCGTTATGACCTACCAGTACAAGGCTTCTTCCTCGCCATCGGGCACAAGCCTAATGTCGACTTCCTCGGCGGGCAGATTGAGCTCGACAAGCAGGGGTATATCCTCACGAAGGACGGTATGCCTAATACCAATGTAGAGGGCGTCTTTGCTGCAGGTGATGTGGCTGACCCTCACTTCCGCCAAGCGATTACCGCTGCGGGTAGTGGCTGTAAAGCTGCGATGACGGCGGAGCGTTTCCTCGGCGAAAACCCACTGAAGTAACGACTTTGCACGCTGAGTTCCACTGCAAAGGACCTCGCAGAGGTCCGATTTGTCGTAGCCCCCATTCAAGGGCGTAGCCCGATGAA
>NZ_HF988871.1:0-1229 GCF_000435035.1 Porphyromonas sp. CAG:1061
GCTCCTCCGCCAACTCCTCCCCAAGAAGATCGCCATCACCGAGGAGGCACAAGGCACCAACAACATCGGTCGACCCGACTTCACCTTTGAGACTGTTGCACGAAGGCGATCTGCTGCGTTGCTTTCGGAATTCGGCCTAGGTCATGTACGTGAGTACGCTCCCTTCAGCCTCATCCTCAGTGCCTTGCATCTCATCCTTCGTGCAAAGTCTCAGCACATTTGAAGCAAATGTGCGAGAATGGCACTTCGTGCAACATTCTCAATAGGGTCATTAACTTCAAATGCGTAGCCCTGCGAATCAGGATTATGAGACATCGGTTATATTGAGACCAAAGACATTGGTGATCGTGACCTCAAAGGGTATCAGCTCAAAGGGGGTAATAAGGAGCAATTTGACCGCTATAAGAACTCGCTACAAAATATCATCTTCACCGACTACCTCCGCTTCCTCTACTACCGCGATGGCGAACTGTAGGGTGATTGATTATATTGTCATATAGCAATAATTCAATATATATTCGTATATTTGCTACCGAATATATAATGATTGTATATTTGTTTAACAATTAGATTTAGATTTTATCATGAAGACAATTAAACTAATGGTAGCCACCGCAGTGATGGCTCTATGCTCTGTAAGCGCTTTTGCTCAGACTGAGGCAGGTAAGATGATGGTAGGTGCTGGCACCTCTCTATCTCTATTCTCTGGCAAGCCTTCAATGACGGTTGATGGTAATAAGCAAACTGATACTAAAGCTACTACCAACCTTAAGCTTGCTTTCGACGCACGCTATTTCGTGATCGACAACCTTGCAGTAGGTGCTGAACTAGGCTACGACTTTTCTGGTCGTGATGGCGACAGTGAGGGTACCTTTATTATCGCTCCTGCAGTAAGCTATTTCTTCTTACCAAATAGCAACATCCGTCCATTCCTTAGCGCTCAGGTAGGGTATGCACATCTCTCCTCTACAAGTAAAGCTCCTGTATCTGACAGTAAGACTACTACCTCAGCTGGTGGTCTATACTATGGTGTAGGTGGTGGTGTAACCTACTTTGTGAATCCTAACGTAGGTCTTACACTAGGTCTAGGATACACTAGTAGCTCATTCAAGAAGGATAAGGTAACTACCACTCTTGCAGGTGTATCTAGCACCCTTGGTCTAACCTTTGTATTCTAAGAGTAGCGCCAAGCTATATTAATAAAGGGGGCGAGCAACCAATTGGTTGCT
>NZ_HF988872.1:0-6161 GCF_000435035.1 Porphyromonas sp. CAG:1061
ATCTAGTTCCCTAAAGTAATCAATCCACAACAGTGTGTGCATACTGTACTATATGTATTTGTTGTATCTAGTTCCCTAAAGTAATCAATCCACAACATCGGCTATATATAGTTGTAAATATCAATTGGTTAGAGGTCGTAGGACGTCTAATAAAATGCCGATGTTTGATGAAAAGAGCCAATAGGGGTCTATTTTTTCAGTTCAAAGCTACCTAAAATTCCTCAAAGAGTGATAGCTGTCGTATTTTCGGTATCTTCGGTTCCTTTTGCTTCGTTCCCGAGAGGTGTATGATCTCAGCATACTGTTTGTCGGTAATGGTAATCACCTTAATATCCGCCTCTTCCGGAAGTGATTTCCGCAATTTATTGATGAGTGGCTGGCGGTGTTGCATCGATGGGATCGGCTTGATGTAGACCGAAAACTGTAGCATAATATATCCCTCTCCCAGTAACTCCTTTCGAAACTTTGCCGCCTGCTTTCGTTGCTTCTTAGTGAGAACAGGGATATCAAAAGCGACTAAAATCCACATAAGTTTGTACGCACTTATTCTTGAAACATTCATTGTGAGACTCCTTGGTTATGGGATTCGAGGTAATACGAGTGTCTTGGCACCACCTGAGTAGACCCGAGCGAGGGAACTGGTGGTGATAGAGATAGCGATGAGTAGTGGCCGCCTGAGCTTACTGATGAGTGTATCTTGTGCCAATAGAGTGCGGAGATGAGCTCTACTCTCCTTGGTAATTGAGAGTTCTCCACTATCCACCAACTCCATCACCGCTAGGTCGGCAAAGGGGCGGTAGGGCTCCATCACATCATCGGAGAGCGGAAAGGGGTTGTACTTATTTTGGTGTTGTACCCCCAGCTTTGGGGAGAGACCTGAAGCGATGATGGATCGGGTAACCGAAGCACGCAAGATGGCATAGGCATAATTGAATAGGGCGTTGGGCGGTACTCCATCTCGCTCTCGTATAAACTCCTCCCCTAGGAGGGCACTCCAGTAGATACGTGCTGCGATTCCCTCTCTATTATCTGGGTCGCCACTCCGCACCTCATCGGAAAGGTTGAGTAACCTTTGGTGCTCCTCTATCCCTCGTGACTTTAGTACGGCCGCTTGGTTGAGGATCTTGCTCTTGACCAACTGCTTCCAGATGCTCTTTTTAGTCGGGATAGATGCTGCCACCTGCTCCCGAGTTCGCTCACCCTGTGTGGAGTGCCCCTCGAGTGGAGAGAGGTAGCCACTTGGGATATGAAACTCATCACAAACTACCACTATACAGCCCACCTCCATACAGTACTGGAGCATCCGGAGGGTGGTGGTCACCCTCGGATGCTCCAGTATCAATAGTCCTACCTCAGCTAGAGGTAGGGTCTGTCGCTCCTCCGTCTCCTTATTGGTTATCACCAATTGGCGGTTTTCTAAGGAGAGGTGAACAGGACTAGATATAGTGATGGTTCGTTTAATCATCCTCTTTTAATCTAATGTTACCATTGAGATCAACTTCAACAGCATGGATATTCTCTTTAGTGGGATCAAAGAAATTAGGAGTTCTAATTCTTCTATTTTCATGCTTGTTTTTATCTGTACTAGCTGCGACGAGTCTAAAGCGATAGTCTCTTGATGACAAAGAGGTAACCCGAAACAAATACTTACTTAACAGTGAAGGATTGGATAGGTTGCTAATTATCTCCTGCTTCTTTAGACCTATGATAAAATAATCATTAGCCATAAGCTTAAATATAATCTTTTCCCCATCCTCTGGCAATTGGAATATTGCTTCACCTCTGTTCAACCTTTCAACGACATCCCAAAACGTTACAATAGACTCATTAAACTTACCTTTCTTTGTCTTGTAAACAAGCATGTGGTGATTATTCTCTGTCTTCACAAATTGGTTTTGTTTTTTTAGACATCGAGGCGAACTAAAATTCTCCCTTAGCCTCACCTTCTTGACCGGCACAGGCTCTCCACCATTGCGATTGGGGAGATAGACTTTGGTCTTACCATCCTCATCGATAAAGGCATTCTTTGGGAAAGTTAAGGATGAATTGCTTGTATCAAGCCCCAACTCCTCCTTGAGTATCCGCAGCATCTCTTTCCTAATAGCGGCATCCACCACTTTATTCAGTTGGCTCATATTGGTCACTTCGGTGATGCTCTTCCTAGAGTGATACCCCACCTCTGTCTGCCCTGGTGCTTTTCTCTGACCATAGATGGTATCCATGTGCAAGGCACCTCTTACGGCGTAACCTTCAGAGGTATAGACCTTGCCATTCTTGGTGATCTTACGGGTCACCTTGGAGAGGGGATCCACTCGGTTCTTTTTATGTACCACCAAGATATCATTGATGGATTGCTCTGCCTCTTCTCTAAAGCCATCCCACGGTAGATCAAAGCGTGGCTTTAGCCTCTCTCCTTGTCGGTAGGAGTCATCTTGCCTGTTGTAAGTTGAAAGCTCCGTGACGTAGTTTTGTTTGGCCAGTGCAATCACCAAGGCGTCTACAGCGTGGTGCCTATGGTCATCTCTATTCTTGACCGGTTCTAAAGCGTAGAGGTCTTGAGATTTATCAAGTAGGAAGAGCTTTCCCTCTAGCAGTACTTCGCCACTCCTTGGTGTTGGAGCTTTGGCATACAATGGATAGATGGTGACCCGCTCTTCTGGAGAAATGGTCTCTCCGTACCGTAAGGATACATAATACTTGGTCTGCTCTTGGAGATTCAAATGCTGTACATCGATTGTCTTGCCGTCGCACTGATCCAGAAGGAGCGAACCGTGGTTGGCGACTCCTGTGAGTAGTAGCTCTCCCTCTCCCACCTCAGGTGCAGGGCGAAGCATCTTGGTAAACTCTGCGGTGTCGTAGTCTAGATTGAGATAGGCGGTGCGATTGCGGTGTTCCTCCATATTGACCACACTACTATCCACTTCGGTCTCAAAGAGAGGGCTCCAGAAAGCGTTGCCATTGAGTCGGCCCGATACCCTTACCGCATTGGCTGCCACTCTCTTTTTATTGCTAGGAAGCTCCCAAATGGGTTCGCCTTTAAGCTGAAGAGTGACCCAGTACTTTCCTGGCTCAGTAGGGTAATTACCTCTCTTGACCTTTCGGAGTGCCTCAATATAGTCGCTGGTCAATTGGTTCTTGCTATTAATGGTAGCTGGCACCACTAGCCTATCCTTAGCAGAGGGCTTGGGGTTGAAGAGGGGCTGGCAGTGTGGGGTACCGCCTACTCGGTGGTAGGCGATGAGTGCCTCGCCCGTCACTCCACTGAGATCTAGATGGGCTGGCTTGGGGTACTCCTTGCCGTCGCGGTATAGCTTAGACCCCTTGACCACCACAGGGATACGGATCTCATCTGCCGTGGGATTGGGGATAAGATTGAGCTTTGGTGCCACGCGATTGACCACCTGTGACTCGCTATCGAGGAGGGCGTAGACATCGGTATCGCCTCTGGCTATCAGCTCCTCGCTCACGGCTCCTGGGGCGCATTCATAGGTCTCGCCTAGGATCTTATTGAGTTGCCACATCCGCCTGAGGTCGGCAGTGATATGGCCGGTAACGGAGCGAACATCACCGCAGATGGTAGTGAGGTATTCACGTGCCTTTACTGACATATAGGCGGTATCATTGAGCATCTTATTGGGTAGCTCCTCTAGTTGCTCTTGGGCACTCCGCTTGGATAGGAAGCGACTCGCTTTACGTGCTGGCAGTACTCTCCTTACTCGATGTGTAATCTCGTCCCAATCCTCTGCACCCCAAAGGGTTTTGCTAGAGTTGACGGAGTAAAACTCGTAAGGGGTCTTATTGCCCTTCTCTCTATTGAAATTGGATTCGCAGAGAGTCTTATTACCGAAGCTATCATCAAGGGAGATGCTTCGAGGGATAATGTGCTCTATCTGGAAGTAGTTATTGCCAGCGAAGAGATGAGCTGGATTAATAGTCTTACCAGTATAAGGGCAGCGGGCAATTCCATCTTGCTGCTGGAGCTCTTTATGGAGGCGGTATTTAAGGATATTATCTCGATTGACCTGCACGTTGAGTGCTCTTAGCCACATCACTGCCTCCTCATTTTCTGCCCGATTGGCCTCTTGCTCCTGGCGTATCTTGAGGCGTCGGTCAAGGGACGACTTGAGGTCACGAGAGAGCTCTATGGTGATGCGATCGAACCTAAAGTTGGGGTTGCCAGTCTGCTCAATCATTTGATCAATAAGAGCATTGACCTGCCTCCGTACCGCCCAAAGTGCTTGCTCCACGATGGGGTTGCGGAGATTATCTACTTCCCCTAGTCTGTTCTGTATCTCTATCTTTTGCACCGACTGGGTAGGGTGGTAGAGCTTCATCCGTAGTCGCTTTTCGTCCAAACCGGTCTGCTCGTCGGGATTGCTTAGGAACTCTATCAGACGGTCGATCTTCTCGCCCTTAGAGGCTGGCTCATTAATAATCTGGAGTAGCTCTTGCCACATCTGCTCCTCTTTCTCAAAGTAGTAGTACCTCGGACCAAACGCATTTTTAACGCCACCGAGGAAAATTGCCTCTGTGTGGCTTCGCCCTTGGAGTAGGAATGGAATGATATTGTCCATTGCATGAATGGAGATGGAGCCGTAATCATCAACGAGATTGATGCCCTCTAGTCGCTTGGCAAAGTCGGCTTTGAGCTTTAACCCCTTGTCCTGGGCATAGTCGGCGATGTTCTTCTCAAGCAGTCTCTCATCGTCGTAAAAGAGTAGCTTCTGCCAGATATCTATATATATGGTATCGGTCTCGCCATAGTGGTAGCTCAATGCACCCTTTTCAAAAAGGTCGGTGATACTGGCGATAGTAGGGCACCCTGGGAGGGTTTGGTCATCGTCGTAATTGAGCTTGGAGACTAAGCTGAGGTGCCTTTTCAGGTCAGCCACTTTGATGGTCTTGCTGTTTTTGGAGCAGAGGAAGTCGAGGGAGGTTTGGAATAACCCCATATCATAGAGCGTACGTCCCTCTACCCTCACATTGCTCAGCACCTGAAGAGCCCTATGAAATTCGCTAGTAGGATGAGATACAGCAGCTACACGTGGCCCTTGGATATAGTGGCGTTGCTTCACTGGGTCGTACATCTTGCGGCTCTCAAGGCTACACTTATTGATTAGATGCTTTTGCGAACGAAGTGGACGTTGCCAAAAGAGGACGCTATCATTGGACTTATAGAGCAGCTCTCCACTCTCTGGATCGTGGCTAATCTGTCCGATCAAGAGCTCTTTGACGGGAGTGCCCTCTATCTCAAGTCCCTCTAGACCGAGTCGCTTAGACTGTTGACCCCAAATGCGCTCCATCTCCTCCACATACATACTGCGGAGAGTATACCTCCCTCTGGGTTTCTCCTCGCGTTGGGTAAATGGCTCTCCCTCCTTAGCACTTATCTGATACAGATATTGCCCAAGGGTCTGCTCTCCTATCTCCGACTTGGTTTGGGTGTAGCCGATGATGTCATCTTTTCCTTTCGCCATCGCTCCCTCATCTGCCTTCATCTTGCGTGAAGATTGGAAGCCACGTCGCTGGATGATGTGGTACAATAGACGACCAAACTCGGCCCTCGTGATGCTCCCCTCTACCGCTCTTGAGCGAATCTCATAAGGGTTCATCGCCATCCAAGCTCTAAAAGCTTCGCTATCGGGAAACTGGCGTGCCGCCGTCTTCCCCTCCTTATCCCAGGAGAGCCAAGCATCTATCTCCTCAAAAGTAAGTGGCACATAGCGATCCCCTTCCGGACTATTGAGCTCACTGAGTTGATAGAGAAACTTGAGCAACTGAGAGCGACGCAAACGACGCCTATAGTTTTGTCTGCGACCTTGCCTTGCGACCCTGCGCGTCTCGTTTTTTGGCTTCTCCTTATTGGTGCCGAATGCCTCTTTGCCGGCGGGGAATACATAGACTCCTGTGTGAAGTATTTGGTTCTTCTGAGTGTCGACGATAGCTGTACCTAAGCTACTGACACCGATATCTAGACCTAGTGTGATCATAGCATATTACATTTTGAGATGTTTAACATTATAAACAAATGTAGATAATATATTTGGAAGGTTCAAATATATTACCTACATTTGCGGTAGAAGATTATTCCCTAAAGTAATCTTTTCATAACAAGGCTATATGCCGAAGTTATTACGGCTCCACTTCGGTGGAGCCTTTTT
>NZ_HF988872.1:6181-7490 GCF_000435035.1 Porphyromonas sp. CAG:1061
GAGCCTTTTTTGTGTCTAGGGATTAGGATTGGAGGGGGACGTGGTCGGGGGCGAGCCTTTCTTTGAGGGCTTTCCACTTATCGTAAGGGAGGGTGCGGCCGCGGAGGGTTCGGACTTTGGGAAAGGTGGCGAAGTAGGGATCCTCGGTGACGTACCAACCGTGGTGGATGAGGCTGGGCGCCTTCTCTACCTGATGCTGGATCCTGCCAAGGTAATTCTTACTAACCACTGTGGCGTAGTACTCTTCTCTCTCTTTATTCTCGAGGAGGAGAACGGCGTATGCTTCGTAGGTGGGATAGGTCTCCATAGCTGCTTTTTCGGTGATAGTGACCTCCCAACCGTACTCATTATTGAGTTGATCTATCAGGCTTCTAAAGACCTTGCCGTGGGCGGAGGTATCCTTGATCTGATGGAAATGGATATAGTAGTGGACCATCTCGTGGAGCAGGATATTTTGGTACTCTCGCTCCGTGAGCTTGTAGAGGTTGGTGAGCTGTATCCGCTGCTCTGTGTAGACGGTAGTGCTACCTCTCTTTTCCGCAGCGTAAGAAAAGCCACCCATCTGCCGTCGGGTAGGGCTAATGGTAAAGCTGGGCTGAGGAAGCGAGCCTTGGAAGTATTGTTGATTGAATTTATCGAACCAATACTGTATCCACTTAAAATTGATCTCAAAGGGTTGTTCCATATCACAATGAAAGGTGTTGCACGATCTGTTCTGCCACCTCGGTAGTGGTCGCCTCAGCCGTCACCTCAATGGTGATATCGGCCTGAGTGTAAAAGGGTTCGCGTAGGGGCAAGGTTGCCTCGACATACTGCTTCACCCCCTCTTTATCTAGGTGTGCCACCGCTGGCCGGCTCTCGCGATAGAGGTAGAGCCACTCGGCTAGTAGCTGGGGCGATGCTTTGAGGTAGACCACAGTGCCACGCTGCTTCATGGTAGCGATATTATCGTCGTGGCTGGCCATTCCTCCACCTGTAGCGATCACTACATCCTGAAGCTGAGAGAGCTCAATGAGGATCACCTTTTCCCGCTTCCTAAACTTCTCCAAGCCACAGCAGCCAATCATAGCACTCACAGAGGAGTGGTACTTTCGCTCAATATAGAGGTCGGTATCCACAAAGGAGAGCTGTAGCAGCTTTGCCAGCTCGCGCCCAATGGTGGTCTTCCCCACTGCTGGAAAGCCTACTAGGAATATTGGTTTCATTATCACACAAATAAGAGTAGACCCTGGCAAAGGGAAAGCTTCACCAGGATCAGGCGTTACGCATTAGAAGAAATGTTGTACGAATGATCATATACAAGCTGTTG
>NZ_HF988873.1:0-938 GCF_000435035.1 Porphyromonas sp. CAG:1061
CTACGACAAATCGGACCTCTCCGAGGTCCTTTACCATATCTACTTTGATGAATGTCACTTGCTAAGACCTTTTCTAATGCGTTAACCCCGGGGATATCTATTGATTGCCAACGGAGAATTGGGTATCTTTGGGCAGTTTTATCTGCTAAAAGCTCAAATAGATGATTATAAAGCGTATATTGTACACACTGTACACGATTCTTGTGGTGCTGCCACTCTTTTTGGTTCTGACGATTCTCACCGCTATAATTGCGGCTTTGGGAAGTATCCTTGGTGGCGAGCGTGTCTTTGGCTACTGGCCTGGTAAGATATGGAGTATCGTGACGCTGGCGTTGCTTTTGATCCCTGTAAAGGTGAGGGGGCGTGAGTACTTGCCCAAGAGTCGCCCCTCAGTGGTGACGCCCAATCACACCAGTGCAATGGATATCTTTCTACTCTACGGATATGCTGGTGTGCGTTTTAAGTGGGTATTGAAGGGGTCGCTTCGCAAGCTCCCCTTTGTGGGTTGGGCGTGTGAGAAGCTTGGCTTTATCTTTGTGGAGAATACCCCCTCGGGTGCTATTCGTGTGGTGAAGGATTGCGAGAAGGCGATTGCCGATGGGTATCATATCTTTATGTTCCCAGAGGGGAGCCGTACCCTTACTGGACATTTGGATAAGCTGCGTAAAGGGGCCTTTAGGGTGGCTACTGAGATGGGTGCCCCTATCGTGCCTGCCAAAATATCGGGTGGGTATGAGATCCTTAAGCGTGGTACCTATCTCCCCAAGTGGGGTCGGCTGGAGCTGCAGTTTTTCCCTGCCCTTGAGACAACCGAAGGGGCTACGATTGAGGAGCTGATGCAGAAGGTAAAGGAGTGCATCCAATAAGAGACGTCCAAAAGGGTTTATACATAAGAAATAGACCGGTAGGACCTCGGCAGAGGTCCCTCTTAAATAGGC
>NZ_HF988874.1:0-4460 GCF_000435035.1 Porphyromonas sp. CAG:1061
CGTGCGGAATGGATTCCGCAGGGCTACGGAATACGTTCCGCACGCATACGGAATATGGGGGCGGGGCGGTGTGGTATTCCTGAAAATGTACACACTCCGTGCCCTCTATTCCTGAAATGGTAGACACTCCGTGCAACAGCCTCCTTCATGGAAAGACCTCCTCTAATGCGTAACCCCTGATATCCCACCGAATTAACATTCGGATCATAAAACTCTTCATTACCCTTTCTCCTTACATTTAATCAGTTTATAGTGCCAGTTGTAAATAATAACTGTCTAAAAATTAACTGTTGTGTAACGTACAACATTTGTATTGTATATAAATTATTGGTACATTTGTGCGTCAGCATGAAGTTTAATATGCTATTAGTAACGAATGATTCGTTATAAAGAGTTTGTATCGTACATTCTCAAGAGATATTGTTATGAAGAGAACTAAAGTATTGTTATTGCTTTTGTGTTTGGCCGGAGCGTTGGCTTTTAATCCCAAAGCTTATGGTCAGAAAGTGGCACTTAAGAGCAACCTTGCCCACTGGGCATTGATGGGCTCTCCTAATGCAGGAGTAGAATTTGCCTTGAGTCCTAAGTGGACAGTAGATGTCGATGGCGGTCTCAATCTATGGAAGTTCAGCGAGCCCCGCGAGTTTCGTCATTGGGTAGTTCAGCCCGAGCTCCGCTATTGGTTTTGTGAATCCTTCAATCAGACCTTTATTGGTCTTCACGGCCATGTAGGTCAGGCCAATGTTGGCGGGTGGAATATCCCCATTGGTCGGCTAGATCGATTCAAAGACAACCGTTACGAAGGTACCTTCTATGGTGCGGGCATCAGCCTCGGTCACCAGTTTGTCCTCTCACCCCTTATGAATATTGAGCTTTCAGTAGGTGGTGGATGGGCACGCATCGACTACCGGAAGTTCGACTGCGCCACCTGTGGTCGACAGATATCCGATGGTAAGTACGATTACTTTGGCGTCACCCGTGCGACTCTTTCACTTCTATTCTTCCTTAAATAAAAGACTCTGATGATGAAAAATAGTTTCCATATACGTCTCAGTTTTGCATTAGCACTACTCACCCTCGCTGGCTCTGCTGTAGCCCAGGACTTGAGTGGGCAGATGACCCCCACCCATTCCCTCTATACACGCGAGGGTGGCAAGGTGGCGATTGCAGTAGACTTTGACCTCGGTAAGAGCAAAGTCAAGACTAATGACTTCTATCTTATTACCCCACAGCTAGTAAGTAATGTAGATACCAAGAAGGCGTGCCAGCTTCCCCCATTTATGGTAGCCGGCAAAACCCGGGCAACCATCCTAGAGCGCAACGAACGCTACGGCAATCAACCAGATTATATGGAGGCCAATCCCCACATTGTGGTGCGCAATAATGGCCTCGCACAGGTCTACAACTACTCAGCCCAGGTGCCTTTTGAACCCTGGATGATGGATGCTCACCTAGAGCTCATCGAGTGGGCAAGTGGCTGTGCCGATTGTGATAAAGGAATGACTACCACCCTTCTGGCAGAGCGGATCCTACGCGAGCCCAATTTCCAGTTGGCGTACGTCTCTCCAAAGGTCGAGGAACTCAAGGTTCGCTCCGATAAGTACACTGCTACCATTGGCTTCCCAGTCAATAGCGATGTGATCAAAGCTCCTTTTGGCAATAATAAAGAGGTCCTCAGCGAGGTGGATGCCAAGGTGGTAGAGATCCTCAATAATAAAGACCTCAATACCTCCAAGATCGAGATTGTCGGCTTCGCCTCTCCTGAGGCCTCTGCAGCCTACAATAAGCGACTCGCTGAGAAGCGTGCCGCTGCCTTTGCTGGTTATCTCTCCTCCCGCTATGCGGTCGATGCTCGCCACTTCACCTCTCAGGGCTATGGCGAGGATTGGGATAGAGCCGAGGAGCTAATCCGTGAGAATAGCATTGGTCTAGCCGATGCTACACGCCAGCAGGTGCTAGATATCATTCAGTCCACTCCCGATGTCGATGCCCGTGATGCCAAGATCAAGGCGATCGATGGTGGGGTCACCTACAAAAGACTCCTCACCGAGGTGTGGCCAAAGATCCGTCGTACCGAGTACACTATTAGCTACTCCGTACGCCCCTTCAACGTAGAGGAGGCAAAGCAACTGATCAAGACCAATCCAAAGCTGCTCTCTCTCAACGAGATGTACCTCGTAGCCAAGAGCTACAACCCTAGCTCCGAGGAGTACAAGCAGGTCTTTGATATCGCTAGCCGTCTCTACCCCAATGAGCCTGAGGCACTGATCAATTCAGCTGCTGCAGAGCTAGAGGTGGGAAGCTATGCACGTGCCCTCAAGGTGCTCCCCTCTTTGGGTAACCGCCCCGAGGCACTCAACAACCTAGGCGTCGCCACCGCCCTCGCAGGCAATAGAGAGCAGGCACGCACCCTACTAGAGCAGGCTGCCTCTCTTGGCTCAGAAGAGGCTAAGCACAACCTCTCCGAACTGGGCTTTTAATAACGAATCATAATTCGAGAAATAATAAGTAATATATAATTGTTTAATCAACTAAGAAAAAGCATGAAAAAGATTTCAACACTTCTTCTTACAGGTGCTACCGTTTTCGGTCTAGCTGCTTGTAACAATGAAAAGGGATTTACCCCTGACGAGGGTACTGTTGCTGGTAATACCAGTGCTCGTGTATCTGTAAGCATCGCTACCCCATCTAGCCTTAAGGCACAGCCACAAACTGATGAGGTTGGTCGTGACGCTGAGAGCCAGATCAAAACGATGCACCTTGTAGGCTTCGCAACTAAGGACTGGAATCCATCAGCAGTTGATGGTGATGGTTTCTGGAAAGCTGCTAATGGCAATTATACCATCGCTCCATTTGAGGTGAAGGCTGGTACAGGTGACCTTGCTATGGCACTTAATAAGGGTGACCTCTCTATCGCTATCACTCCAGAGAACCCATTCGGTGCTCAGACTTCTGCTATTGAGGATATCGCAAAGCTTTCTACTGATGGTAAGTTTGTGATGACTTCTGCTGCTGCTAAGAAGACTGTAATCGCTGGTATTACTGAGCAACAGGCTAAGGATGGATCTGATGAGACTGCCAACGTATTCAAGTTTGACCTAGAGCGTGTAGTAGCTCAAGCTTTCGTATCTAAGAAGGCTGGTCTTAAGGGTGAGGCTACTGATGGTTCTGGTGAGGTACAGCTAACTGACATGACCTACTCAGTGATGAATGGTGCTGCTCGCACTTACGTACTTGCTAGCCACGCTGGTGATAGAACTATGCAAGATGCTGGTAATTACAAAAATTATGAGTCTGCTATCCACACCAAGACTATTGCTGAGGCTCAGGCTGAAGGTCAAGACTTCTTGATCCGTATCGGTGATTTTGGTAAGCCTAATGACCAGCTTGGTGGTTACAAGGCGATTGCAGTTAATGAGAATGCTTATGCTACTGGTGGTCATGAGACAAATCCTGGTATCTACTTCCTTGAGAACTCATGTAGCACAGACTTCACTAATGTAGCTGACCGTAAGGAGGGTTACAGCCGTGTAGCTACGTCTAAGGTTTATGCTACTTTCGTACCAAAGACTGTTTATGGTGTTAAGGCTGATGCTGAGCAAACCTTTACTGCTGAGGCAGGTACCAAGATTTGGTACAAGAAGACTACTACTAAGGAAACGGTTGGTACAGAAGAAAAGACAACTATTACCTATAGCGATCGTACTATCTCTGACGCTAAGCCAACTGCTGCAGTTGAGGCTAACCAAGAGTGGGTTGAGGGTCGCGTAAGTTATGATAAGGCAGATATCGTTAAGGTAGCTTACACTGCTGGTACTACTTTCTATATTGGTGCTACTGATAATACAGCTTACATTTCTATTGAGGCTGCCCTAGCAAATGGCAATACCAAGGTCCACACTTATAAGGATGGTCGCTGCGGTTACTATGGTCTATTGAACCGTACGGTAGAGAAGGGTATTAAGTATGCCGACACTCGTCGTAACAATATCTATGCTCTATCTATTGCTAGCTTCTCTAGCCGTGGATTTAACTATGACCCTAACGATCCTAACGACCCTAACCTTCCAAAGCCAGATCCAAAGGATCCAGACGAGGACCCAACTCCAGACCACCACGATAATGACCTCGAGCCAGAGAAGGGCTTTATGCGTGTAGAGGCTAAGGTACTTCCTTGGAACCTTGTAACTCGTGACGTTCACCTATAATTAGGTATTCACAACTGCTCTAAACTGCCTAGGCAGTAGAGCAAGTTTTTCAAAACACAGTAGAATGGATGAGCTACAAGGCACCAAGGGCAAGGGTGCAGGGAGTGTACCTCCGTACATGACCCAGCCCGTGACCCGCAGGTAACGCAGTAGGTAACCATTATACGAAGTTTTAGGGTAGGGTGGGCTTGAACGCCCCCCTATCCGCGATAAATAAAGAGAGTGGAAGAGCGCGGCAGCGGTGCCATACAA
>NZ_HF988874.1:4512-6225 GCF_000435035.1 Porphyromonas sp. CAG:1061
AGTAAACTAATTAATTTAGTGAGTAAGATGAAGCTTATATCAAAGATTGGACTTTCAGCTCTGCTACTTGTGGCACTTGCTAGTTGCCAGAAGGGCATTATGAGCGACCTCTCAGAGTGTCCTCAGTACACCATATTTACATTCGATGTGCGGACACCCGATGAGATCAGTTATCCAGATGGTAAGATTGACGATATCCGAGTTTTCGCTTTCGACGAAAACGACCAATTGATCGGAGAGTGGAAGGAGGGCGGTGTAGCCTTCCTACCCGATTACGAGATGCGGACCAACCACTACCGCCCAGGCAAGACCACCACGTTCGTGGCGTGGGCGGCTAAGGATATGAGCCAGTACGACCTCTCTGCCTTCAAGGTGGGTGCCAAGAAGTCCGACCTCGTCCTATTTATGGCTAAGCAGACCGATAAGATCAAGGCAACCGCAGGTCCTCTCTACGTCGGGACTCCTAAGGAGGGAGCACTGAATCAGATTGACCGCGATGGTAAGGGGACGGTGATAGACCGTGTGCACTTCCCACTCACTCAGATCACCAACCACTTCAATATCGAGATTAGAGGGTTGGCACCTGGTCACCAATACACCATGACCTATACCGCCAAGAATAGCCGCTACGGATACGATGGGCAGCTACTCCCCGATACTCCATTTGAGTGGACCACCGATACCTTTGAGCAGAAGGTGAGCGAGAGTGGTAAGAGCGTTACGGTTAGTGCTACCTACGATATCCTTCGTCTGGTTCCTGGGGAGCGTGGCGATTACCTCATCACCATCACCGATGAGAGTGGTCAAGTGGTTTATGAGTTCGACCCACTGCACGACTATATCCTATATAGTGGTGTGGCGATGAGCAGTCCTAACCCATTCAAGGATCACCTCGACCTCAACCACGACTTTAATATCCGTATCCTCCTTCAGAAATACACGGAGACCTATATGGCGGTACAGGTAACCATCCAGAATTGGAACCTCGTCTTCCGCGACGCCCACCTATAATTATATAGCGATCTAAGGAGATGAAAAGAAATCGAATATATCACCTCGTTGCCCTTCTGATAGGCACCCTCTTACTCGGAGCTTGCAGCCAGCAATCCCCTAGTGAGGAGGCTATCAATAAGGGGGACTCCCAGACCTCGATGCACTTTGCTGTGCGGGTAGCGATGGATCGCTCCCTGCGTGGGGTCAATCAAGAACAGAAAGATGAGTCTGGAACTAAGAGTGAGCAAGGCATAAAGCAGGGGTTGGTGCTCTTCAAGGACTACCCTAGCATGCAGGCAACGCTTAGCGAAGAAACCGCAGGTACTGGAATATGGAAGTCGGCTCCGATGGCGTTGCAACCCGAGATGCCCACTCAGGTGGCGATGACGCTACTCCTCAATAGCAATTCACTTGGTACGCTTACGGGTACTGACTTCGCTCAGGATAGAGTAATAGAGCTGAAGGATCTTTTGGGCATTGCAGGAATCACAGGAGAGGGGATGCTGATGACTGCTACCATAAGTGACCCAACATACAACACCGTGACCATTGATAGCAATGCCACGGAGCAAGAGGTGCTACAAGGGAGTAAAAATAACTATCCTTTTGATGTAGAGCGTGTGGTCGCTAAGGTGCAGATCACCAAGTCGAGCAGTGTGACGGCTGAATTGAAGGGTGTAGGAACCATGAAGCTCCCCCTTACCTACAGTATGGCTGGGG
>NZ_HF988874.1:6259-8679 GCF_000435035.1 Porphyromonas sp. CAG:1061
AGCAGAGTTACCTCTTCCGAGACAAAGCTGGTTCACGGACGCTTTCGGAGAGTGGCTCCAATGTCTATAAGGATTATATCTCACTGATTGATGCCAATACGGTACCTACTGATTGGGATCCTAAGATGGGGCATCCTTTCCTACAGAGGGTATCGGATAAGGAGGGAGAGGAGTATATCCTCAGCGGCTACTACCGTAACCCTAAGGAGGTGAAAGATGGTGCTGCCGACCGTGCTTCCATCGATGGTGGCTTTTACTTCCTCGAAAACTCGATGTATGGCAATAATAGGGTAGCCTCTAAGAAGGGCGAGATTAAGTACAATCGCATCGCCTATGCAAAGGTCTATACCAAGCTCACCCCTACCCACGCTTATACAACCAAGTACTCAAGTGGTGTCTATGAGAGGGTATTAGCTGACCCTGAGGAATTTACTAAGGAGCATTCCTATATTATGGAGATTTCCGCAGAGGTATATTCCAAGATCTGGAATCTTCCGCAGTATCGAGGTAAAGTGCGTTCTTATAGAGTTCATCACCAAGACGGAACGGTGACTACAGAATATGAACTTAATGTGACAGAAAAGCCTGGCACTTTCTACGAGGGGGTGGATGATGGGCTGCTTTATCTAAGGTTACGAGATGCAGTGTTGATGGGGAATAAGTCTGTCCGTAAGTATGATGAGGGCCGTATGGTCTATCTCATTCCGCTCAATAGGCAGTTGGATGGTGCCAAGGGCTTTGTCAATTACTGCGATACACGGAGAAATAATATCTACGACCTCAACATCGCTAGTATCAGTGGCATCGGATTGAATCACGACCCCGTGGACCCCGACGACCCCAATATCCCTAAGCCTGAGGATAATCCTTACGAACCCCCTACGGATCCTCAGATTCCAGTAGAGGAAAATGACTACCTCATGCGTATCACTGCCAAGATACTTAAGTGGAACTTGGTGGAGAAGCACTACGCTCTATGGAACTAATATGAAGTTAGTATGAAATGAGTTATGATGAATAATATGGAATATACCATTCGGATCCTTCTCGTGAGTCTACTGCTCTTTGGCCTGACTGGGTGCCACCAGCGTGTGTTCCCGACAGATGAGGAGCTGGGTGATGGCTGTGAGCAGATGGTTCGTATTACGGCGAAGATCCTCCCTACTGGGGCACCTCTCCGTGCTATGGGTGATGTGCAGGATGACCTTGATGATGATCCAGATACCCCCTTCGACCCTGAAGTGGTTGATCCGAATAAGAATCGTTTTGATGAGGATCGTGTTGATCACGTGATGCTCTATGTCTACGACAATGACCAGCTGATCCGGACGATATTCTACAACAATCCGAGTATTCGTGCTGGTATGCCCACTAGCACTAGCAAATTGGAGGTGAAGCCTTTTGGCACTGAGACTGGCGGGATCTTTACCTTCGACTTGATGCTCTCCCCTGGTCGCTACCGCTTCGTCTTGCTCGTCAATGACCCGAAGTCTTACGAGGAGGCGATGAACGGCAATATCCGAGATCCTCAGAAGATCTATCTCGATCAGATGACCGATGAGAGGGGGATGCTCAGCAGTAATATTTTGTTTAACAGAAATGGAAACGGAACTACTTTGTACAAGAGAGGTCTCCAGCCTAGATTGCTCCCAATGACTGGTCAGGCGATGCTCACTATTCCCAAGGGGCGTGATGATGGGACGGTCACCACAGTGACCCCCTCCATTGACCTTGAGCGGGTCTTTGCGAGGGTAGAGTTAATCCTCACGACAGCGAATAAGGAGAAGACGGAGTATCTCAGCCCTGAAATCGCAAAATATAGAATAGATAATCGTGACTATGTTGATGGCTCCACTACTGGTAGGTTGACCAAGGGGAAGTTCGTGGATCTTGTTGACACGGACTGGCGTGCAGGCACCCTGGAGATGCTTCCTTCCCCCGGAGAGTACACTGCCACTGGCAGGAATATGCCCGAGGATAGCCGACTCTACAGCGACCGTACCGCAACTGAGTATCTGAAGTATTTCCACGATGCCACCACCTACAGGACTCAGGTCACCACTCTGTATGCCGAAAATCTTGATGATCGGAATATTCTCCATAATGGTTTAGGCTTTGATAAGATGTATCATCAACACTCCAAATCACAATGGAGCAAGTTCACCCTTGACTTGTATTACCTTTATATCCCACCGATGTTCATTGACGGCCTAAAGAAGGAGGATATGCCCTACATTTTGATTGGGATCAATCCCACTGGTGAGGATATCCCAGAGGATGCACCAGTAGCTGCCGATCAGATGACCTACTTCCGTCTCCCCATCACCACACTCGTCTCTGCAGCGGGGGGTGGCATAGAGGAAAAGTTTGAGGTCCGCCGCAACACCGTCTACAGCATCTACGCCGCCTTCCGTGGCGGT
>NZ_HF988874.1:8700-10542 GCF_000435035.1 Porphyromonas sp. CAG:1061
CCGTGGCGGTCGACTCATCCTCGACGACGGCATCAAGGTGCTCCCTTGGAAGGTGGAAAACGAAACCATTGAGGTGGATATCGATGATGCAAAGACACCTCCTGTAATTCCCATAAAGAAATAAGCATTATGAAGAATAGAATACTGCAAGTAGCTACCATTATTGGGCTATCAATGATTTTTACTTCTTGCGAGAAGGGTGCCAATAGAGCGGAGGTGACGCCCGATGCTCCTGAGGTGGATCCATGGGAAGGGTATGAGAAGACGCCCGATGGTACGCGCATTATCCTACCAGAGCCTATCACGCTCAATATCTCTGTAGCCCCTACGCGTGTGGTCAATAATACACTGAGAGCAGATATCGGTGTCTTTGATGGCATCTATAGTGAAGATGAGCGGGCTAGAGCTACGGTGAATACCCCAGAGCCTGCAGATAAGCCAACGCCTCCTCGTAATCCTTATAAATATGGCACTGCGGAGTTTTGGCAGTGGTACTATTCTGACGAGTATAGAGCCTATCAACGTGAGTTTGATCGCTGGCAAAGTTGGAATACCAATGGTGGTGAGGATTGGATTCGTGACCTCCATATCCCTGAGCTTCGAGAGGGGGATTATAAGGTGGAAGGCTTGATCCCTTATAGTGATTTTGGTCGATACTCTACACGAGTGGATGTCACCCCATACTCTAAGGTAACCATCACTTTCTATAAAATCCCTACCTCTGGTGTACTCTCGTTTATGGTCAATAGCAAAGCGTACCATACCTACTACAATAGAGACGAAAACTTGGCTCCGCTGACGCTGGAGAATCCTTTTTTGCTCAGCGAAAATCCAGACTTTAGCTACGAGCAGGATGTGGTATCAAAGCGTAAGTGGATTGACTCGAAAAATATATTCCCGGGTAGTGACCTTGGTGGTAATAGTCAATTATTTGAGTCTTCTTATCTGCCAATGTTTAGTCGTTTGGTGGACGTGAAGCCCAATGATAAGCGGGGTATTAACGGTCGCGAGAGTGGCTCTACTGAACCA
Source organism: Porphyromonas sp. CAG:1061 (assembly GCF_000435035.1). NCBI lineage: Bacteria > Pseudomonadati > Bacteroidota > Bacteroidia > Bacteroidales > Porphyromonadaceae > Porphyromonas > Porphyromonas sp. CAG:1061. The sequence goes on from NZ_HF988874.1 coordinate 9,730, forward strand.
GTGCATGAGATCAGGAGCATCTACCTAGAGCGGGCAGTGGCCAAGGTGACGATTCGATGGGAGTATGAGTATTACCCAGCTGGAAGCACTAAAGAAGTGAAACCGGTCAAGGACCACTTCTTTGATGATATCTATCCTGGGCAGTATGCCAATATCACCAGTGTGGTTCCTAATAATTGGGCAGCACTCAAGAGTCATTATGAGAAAGTGGGCAAGCCTGCAGCGAATATGCCGTTCTATAGAAGCTACCCCAACATTGCGCATACCGAAGATGAAACTGTAGGTACGGCTTTGGGGAAAGGGGGAACAGAGCACTTCTATATGCCGGAGAACTTCCCTACCAATGCATCAGAGCAGGCGACCATGTTGGTCTATATCACTAAGTTTGACCCTGCCACCAAGGCGATCGTTGGGAAGCGACGCTATAAGTATTATGCGATACCTTTTGGAACCAAGCGTGCCGATGGTCTACGTGAGATCCGACGTAACCATAGTTACGAGATCCTCCTCCGCTTCACGTACCCAGGTAAAGGTGGTGGCTCTCTACCCGAAGGACCAGATCCAGTTGTAAATATCGCTTTGTGATCGCGGCTCCAGGCTCGCACATTTATGTACTCTCCCAAAGCGGCAATCCCGTTTTGGGAGAGTTACTTTTTAGGTACCTTTCTCGGACAAGTCGGACAGGTCGGACGCTCGAATGGAGCACCCTGTCGGGTGCTGATGGGGTGTCGATAAGGAATCACCGGTACTTGATTGTCAAGAAAAACCCCGAAGGGGTTTCATGGTGTATTAACCCAAGCTTCCCCCTGAAGG